>CAVKQP010000181.1:0-4282 GCA_963658165.1 Clostridium sp. CAG:302
GCGCACAATAACGATGGGTATCAACCTGTTGGATTGTGCCGATGGCAATCTCGACAAGCTCTGTCAGAACATATACTATAAAATCACACGGCTCGCCAAGGACTTGGTGAAGACTGGCGAAGACATTTCCAAGGAGTTTGGAGTGCCCATCGTCAACAAGCGCATAGCCATCACGCCGATATCTTTGGTGGGTGGCACGGCGTGTCAGACACCTGACGACTATGTGAAAATAGCCAAGACACTCGACCGGGTGGCGCACGAACTGAAGGTGAATTTCCTCGGTGGATATTCTGCCATCGTTTCGAAAGGTATGAGCCGCAGCGACGAATTGCTCATCCGCTCCATTCCCAAGGCATTGGCTGAGACCGATTTTATATGCAGTTCGATCAATGTCGGTTCTACCAAGACGGGTATCAACATGGATGCCGTCAGACTGATGGGCGAAATTGTGAAAGAGACAGCTGAGGCTACTAAGGAAAAAGGTTCGTTGGGATGCGCCAAACTGGTGGTGCTCTGCAATGCACCCGACGACAATCCATTCATGGCAGGCGCATTCCACGGCGTGTCGGAACCCGACGCTGTAATTAGCGTGGGCGTGAGTGGTCCAGGTGTGGTGAAATATGCGCTTGAAAGCGTGCGTGGCGAGAGCTTTGAAGTGCTCTGCGAGACCATCAAGCGCACTGCGTTCAAGATTACTCGCGTAGGTCAACTTGTAGCCAAGGAGGCTTCACGCCGGTTGGGCATTCCCTTCGGCATTATCGATCTCTCACTCGCACCGACGCCAGCCATTGGTGACAGTGTGGCAGATATCCTTAAGGAAATAGGACTAGAACATCCGGGAGCACCGGGTACGACGGCTGCGTTGGCGTTGCTCAACGACCAAGTGAAGAAAGGTGGCATTATGGCATCTTCATATGTGGGTGGACTGAGTGGCGCATTTATCCCCGTGAGCGAAGACCAAGGCATGATCGATGCGGTAGAGGCTGGCGCCTTGACTATAGAAAAGCTTGAAGCCATGACTTGCGTATGCTCCGTGGGACTCGACATGATTGCTATACCCGGCGATACGCCTGCCACAACCATTTCGGGCATCATAGCCGACGAGGCTGCCATCGGCATGGTCAACCAGAAGACCACTGCCGTGCGCGTGATTCCCGTGGCAGGAATGGGCGTAGGCGATACGGTGGACTTTGGTGGACTGCTCGGTCATGCACCGATTATGCCTGTGAATAGCTTCAGTTGCGATGCTTTTGTCAATCGTGTGGGGCGCATTCCGGCACCAATCCATAGTTTTAAGAACTAAGCAAAAACGAATTTTCTCATACAGAAAACCGCAAGCAGAAGTGTCGGAACTTAGACTCTTCGGCTTGCGGTTTTGTGATTAACCATATAGAATGACACAACTTCCGGCTTTTGCCCATACGATATTGACGTGGTTTGCCGACAACGGCAGAACGCTTCCTTGGCGTGAAACCAAGAACCCATATGCCATCTGGCTCAGCGAGATTATTCTCCAGCAGACGCGTGTCAACCAAGGCATGGACTATTGGGAGCGTTTCATGCGTTGCTATCCCACGGTTGAGGCGTTGGCTTCTGCCAGTGAAGATGAGGTGCTGAAGTTGTGGCAGGGGTTGGGCTACTATAGTAGGGCACGCAATCTTCATGCTGCTGCGCGGCAAATAGCAGCGTTGGGAAAGTTTCCCGACACCTTGGAAACGATACGCCAACTGAAAGGTGTGGGCGACTACACTTCGGCAGCCATCGCCTCAATAGCGTTCGATGTGCCCGTAGCCGTGGTCGATGGTAATGTGTACAGGGTGCTCTCACGCTATTTCGGCATTGATACACCGATTAATACCACGCAGGGTAAAAAGGAATTTTCAGCCTTGGCGCAGTCTTTGTTGCCGCCCCAACAGGCATCGGCATATAATCAGGGGATGATGGACTTTGGGGCGATGCAGTGCACACCCGCTTCGCCTCATTGCCCGATATGCCCGTTGGCAGATGGTTGCGCTGCATTGCAGACGGGGAGGGTAGAGCAGTTGCCCGTGAAGCAACGCACTCTGAAAGTGACTACACGCTATCTCACATATGTCTATCTGCGCTGCAATGGGCAGACTGCCATACGCCGACGAGGACGTGGGGATATTTGGCAAGGACTTTGGGAACCATTTAATGCTTCTATTCACGAGGAACAGTCGGCGGCATCGCCCGATGAAATATTCACGATGCTGCACGTTGATCCGCAAGAATGTGTGCTCACGCAACTGGCCACACACGTGAAGCACGTGCTCACCCACCGCATACTCTATGCCGACTTCTATTTGCTCGAAACAAAAACAACGCCCCACCTATCCTCAGAATATCAATGGATAGCAGAGAACGAGTGGGAACAATATGGCGTGCCGAGGCTAATAGAACTATTGCACAAGCGGATAGTTCTCTCTTTTTAGAACTTCTTGCCGAAGGCGATGCTGATGAATGTCTTGAAAAGAATGGAGAAATCGAAGCACCACGAGCGGTGCTCTAGGTAGTAGAGGTCTAACTCCAGCCGTTTCAGCATCTTTTCCATCGTGTCGGTATAACCATTGTAGAGTGTAGCGTAGGATGTCACACCCGGGCGTATCTGGTAAAGAAGTTCGTAACGGGGGTCTTGTTCCATGATTTTGTCTATGTAGAATTTGCGTTCGGGACGAGGACCAATGAACGCCATATCGCCTTTCAGAACATTCCACAACTGTGGCAATTCGTCTAAATGGTGCTCGCGTAGAAATTTACCTGTGCGCGTCATGCGCGTCTCATTCTCATGCTGACAGAGCAATGGCCCCTCATCTTCAGCTTCGACAGTCATGCTGCGAAACTTATAGATGAAGAAAGGTTTTCCTCCTTTGCCGATGCGCTCTTGCTTGAAGATGGCTGGACCGCGGTCTTCTCTCTTTACAGCAATGTAGCACAACAGAAATAGTGGAGAGAAAACGACGAGGGAAATCAGTGCGATGACGAAATCACAGGCTCTCTTCATGCCGCCAATTCCTTTCTTCTGATTTTCAAGTTTACCACTCTATGGAATGCTACGTAGACAACAATGTCGGTAGCGACGATGATGGTGGGCGACAACCATTGTTCTGCCACCCGATTTAGGGCGATGAAAAATACGGCAAGTGTCAGTATGGTCACCAAGGCTTGGCGTTGCGACATGCCCATGTCCATCAGTTTATGGTGGATGTGATTGCGGTCGGCGTCAAACAGAGGCTTGTGATGTCGCAAGCGAACCAAAATCACGCGCACTACATCGAATACCGGAACAATCAATAAAGAGTAGGCCATCAGGAAACCTCTTGGGGTGCATTGGTTCATGATGGGGGTGTTCATGGAGTATTTCACGAAAAGGAACGCCAAGATAAAACCGAGCGTCAAACTGCCCGAGTCTCCCATAAAGAGTTTCTGTGTCTTGCTGAACACGTTGAAATAGCTGTATGCCAACAATACACCGATCAGTCCGCCAATCATCATACAATAAATCCATACATAGACATGGATGAACAATGCACAATAGCCTATCAATGCAATGATGGTTAGTCCAGCAGCCAATCCATCAATGCCGTCGATAAGGTTGATGGCGTTGTCGATGAAGACCACGACGAAGACGGTGAGCGGCATGCCCACGTAGGCAGGTATCTCGTAGATGCCACAAAAGCCATAGAGATTGTTGAAATACAAACCAGCGAAAGGCAAGAAGCATGCTGCGAGTGTCTGTATGAGGAATTTGGGCCTGGCATGCAGTCCTACGATGTCATCAACAATGCCGACAGAATAGACTAACAATGTTCCCACCAGCAGATAAACGCTTGCAGCGCTGACCTTCACGTTGTGACCGTTTACGGCACAAAGCGTCAGCATGGTAAGCAGAAACGAAATAACCATGCTCGGCATGAACGATATGCCACCAAGTCGTGGAACTGCCGTCTTGTGTCTTTTTCTGGTATCAGGCAAGTCATAGAGTTGCTTATCCTTGCAGAATTTCAATATGGCAGGTATGAAAAAGAATCCGCATAGGCAACTTATTAGGAATGCACCAAGTGTAAATAATATATAGATGTACATTTATGTTTACTTATTTTATTATAATAAACGAGTGGCTTAACATATTATTGCATAACAGATGAATATTTTATGAAGAATGGGAGAATGAGCGCAAAAAAGGCAGCGTACTTTTCTTGTACGCTGCCGGAAATTATATGGAAAGGACCCTTATTTGTTGGTGAACGTCAGTGTGGCAAAG
>CAVKQP010000182.1:0-2450 GCA_963658165.1 Clostridium sp. CAG:302
ATCGTAATCTTGTTAGCCCTGAATTGATGGACGAGTTAAAAGGGAAAATCTTGGACATCATCCTCATACAAAAAAAGTACAAGGACAAGGATTATTCAGCCAAACAGTTAGCAGAAGACTTAAAGACAAACACGCGATATATATCGGCTGTGGTAAATGTAAAGTTCCATATGAACTACACATCGTTTGTCAACAAGTATAGAATCGAAGAAGCGATGACCCTTTTGTTGGACAGACGCTACCAAGATCTGAACATGGAAGACATCAGTGATATGGTGGGCTTTGCCAACAGACAATCCTTCTATGCCTCTTTTTTCAAGTTTAACAACATGACACCTCGCGACTATAAGATGAGGCACCTTGTCGCTGAGGCTCCAATCTCCAAGAATAAAAAGAAGAACGAAGACTGATTTATGACAACTGAAGAAGACAGTTTCAACTATAACGACGAGCGATTCGCCGATCTGCAGTTGCTGCGCTATCGTCTGAACGGGTTTGAACGGCTCTCTGCCCAACAAAAAAGGTTTGTCTATTGCCTTTCTGAAGCCACGCTTTGGGGGCGAGACATCACCTTCGACCAGTTCGGTAAGTATAACTTACGCATCAGGAAAACATTGGAAGCCATCTACCTTTATTATGATGGCGACCGCGGTAACACTGAATTCCAGGCGCTCGAGGTCTATCTGAAGCGCATTTGGTTCTCCAATGGCATATACCATCATTATGGTTGTGAGAAGTTTTCGCCAGATTTTGGTGAAGACTTCTTTGGTGTTGTCTTGCAGGTAACACCTGCTTGCCACTTGCCTTTGCGTGAGGGCGAGAGTGTAGACGAATTGTATGCGGAGCTTTGTCCGGTGATGTTCCAAGCCGATGTGTTGCCTAAGAGGGTGAACAAGGCTGATGGAGTAGACCTCGTTAAGACCTCGGCATGCAATTACTATGAAGGGGTGAATCAGCAAGAGGTGGAAGATTTCTACCAGCAGAAAAAGACCGATAGCGACGAGCAACCATCGTGGGGATTGAACTCCAAGTTGGTGAAGCGGGCTGATGGCACACTCGTAGAAGAAGTTTGGCGCAAAGGTGGTGTGTATGATGCAGCCCTTTGCCACATCATATATTGGCTCAAAGAGGCGCGCAAATATGCCGAAAACAGTCAGCAACAGCATGTCATAGACCTGCTTGTGGAGTATTATGAAACTGGCGACCTTGCCGTCTTTGACCGATATTCCATAGAATGGCTGAAGGAACAAGAAGGCCAAATCGATTTCATCAATGGCTTTATTGAAGTATATGGTGACCCCCTAGGGCTGAAAGCGTCATGGGAGGGAATCGTTGAATTCAAGGATACTGACGCTAACAAGCGCACGCGCACCATTAGTGACAATGCGCAGTGGTTTGAAGACCATTCGCCAGTAGACTCTCGGTTCAAAAAGAAAAAGGTGAAAGGCGTAGTTGCCAACGTGGTTTGCGCAGCGATGCTTGGCGGAGATGAATATCCCTCCACCGCCATTGGCATCAATCTACCTAACGCCGACTGGATAAGGGCAAACTATGGAAGCAAGAGTGTAACGATAAGTAACTTGACAGATGCCTATAACAAAGCAGCGCGCGGAAATGGATTTCGTGAAGAATTCGTGGATGACGAGGCTGTGCGCACACTGATAGACCGATATGGAGACATCTGCGACGACCTGCATACTGATTTGCATGAATGTCTTGGACACGGCAGTGGTCAACTGCTTCCGGGCACTTCGCCCGATGCATTGAAGAACTATGGCAACACCATAGAAGAGGCGAGGGCAGACCTGTTCGGCTTGTACTATATCGCAGATCCCAAATTGGTGGAACTCGGATTGGTGCCCAATGGAGAAGCCTACAAGTCGCAATATTACACCTATATGCTCAATGGTCTGCTCACACAGCTCACTCGCATCAAACCAGGACATCAGATAGAGGAAGCCCACATGCGTAATCGTGCCCTCATAGCCCATTGGTGTCTGGCACATTCAGAAGGGTGCGTTGCCTTGGAAAAGCGAAATGGCAAGACCTATGTTGTCATTGCCGACTATGAAAAGTTGCGCTCGCTCTTCGCTCGCCTGCTTGCTGAGATTCAGCGCATCAAGAGTGAGGGCGATTTCAATGCTGCCCGCGACCTTGTGGAACGCTATGCCGTGCAGGTAGAACCTGCTGTTCACGCCGAGATACTTGAGCGTTATCGTCGTTTGAACCTGGCACCCTACAAGGGTTTCATCAATCCTTGGATGAAGCCCGTGCGTGATGAAAAGGGTGAAATCACCGACATAGAGATTGACTACACGGAGACTTACGAGCACCAGATGTTGCGCTACAGTCGTGAATATGGAAGTCTATAATAAGCCATGACAGAGAATACACGCGAAAAACTGAAACATATCAAGCAGTCGTTCCGCCTTCGAATGAATGGCGTAGCC
>CAVKQP010000182.1:2460-4278 GCA_963658165.1 Clostridium sp. CAG:302
ATCCATGCGCGACAAGGGGGCTGAATACAAGATAAACTGGGGTATCAACCTGGCTGATCTTCGACAAATGGCAGCTGAATATGGGAAAGACTATGAACTAGCTATCGAGTTGTGGAAAGAAGACACACGCGAATGCAAGATTATGGCCACACTCATCATGCCTGCCGACAAGATGCTGCCCGAAATAGCCGACCTGTGGATGGAGCAAACTCGTTCGCAAGAGATAGCAGAACTGGCAGCTTTCAACCTCTATCAGCATCTTGACTATGCTCCCCTGCTGGCATATCAATGGATAGCATCGGAGAACGACATCCGCCAAATATGCGGTTTCCATTTGCTATCCCGTCTGTTTGCCAAGTCGCAGGAGCCCAATGAGAGAGGCATCAACGAGTTTTTAGACCAAGCACTCACGGCACTACGTTCGGAAAACAGTGGCGTGCGCCATGCAGCACTCAACTGCATAAGGCGTTTTGCCGATATGGATGAAGCGTTTGAAAAAGTGGCTCAAGCTGCGCTGAAGCAGTTGGGTTTCACAGATTTGCTATGATGGAGATGGATACGAAACAGCATGTCAAGGCGGTGCTCGACCAGTATTTGGAAGCGCACAAGCTGAAGAAGACCCCTGAGCGCCATGCCGTGCTCTATGCGGTCTATGACTTCGACACGCTGTTCTCCATAGAAGAATTGGATAAACATCTGTCTGAGACCTATTTCAAGGTGAGCAAAGCCACGCTCTACAGTGTGCTGCGGATTTTTGTGCAAGCCCGACTTGTGGTGCGTCACACCTTCCCACATGGCACATTCTTCGAAGTGGAAAGTCGTGCGAAGAACTATTGCCATCAGGTATGCACCGTGTGTGGAAAGGCAACAGAGTTTGAGTCGCCCGAGATTAGCCAAGCTGTAGACCAAGTGCGACTGAAAAGGTTTCGCAAAGACGGCTTTTCACTCTATGTCTATGGCGTGTGCTCATCGTGTCAATCGCGCATGTCCCGCCAGTTGAACAGCGAAAAGAAACGAAAAGAAAAAGATAAGTAAAACATATAAGACAACTATGAACAAAGGTAAAGTAGATGTCCTGCTCGGTTTGCAGTGGGGCGATGAAGGTAAAGGAAAAGTCGTAGACGTGCTTACCCCGCACTATGACGTTGTAGCTCGTTTTCAGGGAGGTCCTAATGCCGGCCATACGCTGGAGTTTGAGGGCGAAAAATATGTGCTTCGCAGCATCCCTTCTGGCATATTCCAAGGTGGAAAGGTGAACATCATCGGCAATGGCGTAGTGCTGGCTCCCGATTTGTTCATGGACGAAGCCAAGGATTTGGAAAAGAGCGGACACGATTTGAAGAGCCGTCTGCACATCTCGAAGAAGGCTCATCTCATCATGCCGACGCACCGCATCTTGGATAAGGCCATCGAAGCCGCTAAGGGTAAGAGCAAGGTGGGAACAACCGGGAAAGGCATAGGTCCTACCTATACCGACAAGGTGTCGCGCAATGGCTTGCGTGTGGGAGACATCTTCGACCATTTCGAAGAGAAATATGCAGCCCACAAGGCGCGCCACGAGCAGATGTTGAAGGCTCTCAACTATACGGACTATGACATCACAGAAGTGGAGAAACACTGGATGGAGGGCATTGAATACATGCGCCAATTCCATATTGTAGACAGTGAACACGAGGTGAACAATGTGCTCAAGAGTGGCAAGAGCATGCTTGCCGAAGGAGCCCAGGGTACTATGCTCGACGTGGATTTCGGAAGCTATCCCTTTGTCACATCGTCTAATACCATCTGTGCAGGCGCTTGCGTGCGCTTGGGCATCGG
>CAVKQP010000183.1:0-3700 GCA_963658165.1 Clostridium sp. CAG:302
TACCGTCACGGGCGTGGTTACCGATGATTCTGGTGAGCCGCTCATCGGCGCTACGGTAAAGGTGAAAGGTAGTGCTCATGGTGCGTCGACCGACATCAATGGCAAGTATGCCATCACCGTGAAGCGCGGTGCCTTGCTCACCTTTTCTTATATAGGACAGGATAGCAAGGAAGTACGTGCCAAATCGGCTACGCTCAACGTGCAGTTGAGTAGTTCAGAGGTGGCTCTCGACCAGGTGGTGGTGACGGGCTATACCCAGACAGACATCCGTAAGAGTACTGGTTCGGTGAGCATTGTCACCGCTAAGGAACTAAACGACTCCCCCTTGAAGAACGTCGACATGCTCTTGCAAGGCAAGATGGCTGGTGTGAGCGTGACAGCTACATCGGGTCGTCCGGGCGAATCGGCACAGGTGCGTGTGCGTGGTATCAGTTCCATTACGGGCAACAACGAACCGCTGTGGGTTGTGGATGGTGTGCCCATTCAGAAGTCCATGCCAGATATAGGCAGTACCATCATCCGTTCAGGCGATTTTAGTACGATATATGCCAATGGTATTGCGGGTATCAGTCCGCAGAATATCGAGAGCGTGACGGTGCTGAAGGATGCCTCAGCTGCAGCCATCTATGGTTCTCAAGCGCAGGCAGGTGTCATCGTTATCACTACAAAAAAGGGAAAGGCTGGTCGCACACATGTGAGCTATGATGGCACGGTGAGCGTCACTACGTCGCCTACACGCGATGCTTCGCTGATGAATTCCCGTGAGAAGTTGGCTTATGAGCAGAGCATCTGGGACGAATTCTCAGCAGAGGGCTATGCCAATGGCTCTTATTATCCCGTCATCGGCATCGTTGGACAAATACGCTCGGGCTATGGTCGTTTCGCAGGATGGACCAAGCAACAGCAGGATGACTATATCAACGAGTTGGGCAGCACCACTACCGACTGGTTTAAGACTTTGTTCCGCAATAGTGTCTCCACCTCGCACAATGTTTCTGTGTCGGGTGGTTCAGACAAGAACACGTTTTACGTGTCGGCAGGCATGAACCAGAACAATGGTATCGTGAAGCGCACCAACTCCAATAGCTATAACTTCTCTGCCAAGGTAAACGGCACTCCGCTGAGTAACTTGCAGTATAGCACAAGCGTGGACTTCTCCTATTTGACCAGCTTGTCGCCCAGCCAGAGTTTCGACATCTTCCAGTATGCCTATTTCGCTAACCCCTACGAAAAACTCTACAATGCTGACGGCTCCTATGCTGCCGATGAAACCATCTATTCTTTGGCGCCTGTCAATGGCGATACGGGGCAGCGTCTCCCATCTAACGGTATCAATGTGATGAGAGAAATCAATGAGACCACGATGAATACCAACAGTACGTCGACACAGATTCGTGGTGACATCTCGTGGACAGCGTTTAAAGGTTTTAAACTCTATGGTTTGGCTGCCTTCACCTTTAGCAATGACAATAGTGACTGCGAGATAGGAAAGAATACCTATTCTGCTTGGATAGACCGACCTTTCGAGGGAATGGCGTCAAGTACATCTAACCGCATCTATGGATCGCTCACGCAGACTGCCAACCGCAATATGAGTTGGTTGGCACGTATCCAAGCCAACTATACCACCCTCATTGCCCGCGACCATCGCATCAGTGCTGTGGTGGGATCCGAAGTGCGCCACAATGATACTAAGTCCATCTACCACAAGTTCTATGGCTATGACCCTGTGACGGGGCAGCATGTGTCTCCCTCTTATATCGGTGCTAAGGCTGATGGTTCACTCACCGAAAGTGAGTTGCTGTCATATCGCAATACCATTGATGCCTTGTCAGGACAGTCACGCAACAAGACAGCTTTCGCCTCATTCTATGGGGCACTCGACTATTCCTACCAGAGCAAATATATTGCCAATGCCACCATCCGTTCCGATGGATCTAACAACTTTGGTAGCAAGCAACAGTTCAACTACACTTGGTCAGTAGGTTTGGCTTGGAATATTGATGAGGAAAACTTCATGAAGAACCTTAAACCCATCATCAGCCGTGCCACGGTACGTTTGTCTACAGGTTTGACAGGAGGCGTGAACAAGAGTGTCTATCCGCAGATTATCATGAACTATGTGGGCTATCGCTCCACTACGAACGATACCTATCGCATGGGAAGCATCAGTAATGCGCCTAATCCCAACTTGCGTTGGGAGCACACCCGCGACTACAATGCCTCGCTCGACTTGGGCTTGCTCAACAACCGCTTGAACCTACTCTTCTCCGCTTATCGCCGAAGAGGCTACGATTTGGTAACCCGTGTGAGCGTGGTTTCCACGACAGGATTCTCCACCCAGAGTTATAACACTTCGGAGCAAATCAACCAAGGCTTGGAGTTGACCATCAATGCTACTCCCGTGAAGTTTAAGGATTTCTCTTGGAACGTGACGGCTAATGCGGCTTATAACCAGAACAAACTCACGAAGTATAACGCTCCCAGCGACTACGTCTTCTCGTCTACACGTCTTAACTATCCCTTGTCGTCTATCTTCACGGGTAAATATATAGGTGTAGATGCGTCTACAGGTTTGCAGAATTTTGCTCTCCGTCCAGGCACTACCATCTCCAGTTCTGCCGACAAGCGTGACTATTACAATTACGTTTACTACATTGGAACAGAAAACGCACCATGGACAGGCGGACTTTCCACTAATGTCAGCTACAAGAACTTTACGCTGAGTATGAGCACCTCATTCTCTTTGGGTGCTAAGAAAAAGTATACCGTGAGCAATTCCTTTGCTTATAAGGATGCCTTGTCTGGCACACGTAACAATCAAGTGCAAAACCAGAATAGCGACCTTTACACGGCTCATGTAAACAAACCGAAGGACGCCGCCCATAGATGGACGAATGCTAACCCTGTCACTGACGGCTATCCACGCTTGGTAGATGCTTACGGAAAGGCCATCACTGTAGATTTGGATAACGTAAGTTCTTCCTATATCTGTGATGGATCTGAATATTGTAATGCATCTTATTGGAAGATTGGTAGTGTGTCGTTGATGTACAACATGCCACAACGTGTCATCAATAAGATTGGACTGAGCAATGTAGGCTTCTCCTTCACAGCTAACAATCTTGCCACCATCACCAACTTCAAGGGCTTGAACCCAGAGTCTCCAGGTGCAGTATATCCCATCAGCCGTAGCTTCTCCTTGGGTGTGAATGTGGGCTTCTAATAAATCGAACAAATATGAAAAAGACATTATTATATATAGCTTTGCTTGCCATGAGCCTCAGCTCGTGCAGCAAGTTTCTCGACATTAAGCCTGACGACAAGACCATTCCGGAAACGCCAGAAGACTTCTCTGCCATCATCCACGAGATGTGTGACGAGATTGAAGATGGCTCTTCCAGTGCTGTTGGTGCCAAAATTGCTATTGAGGCGAGTGGTCCGTATGTGATGGCGTGCTGGTGTGACAATTTTGAGACCAATCTGACATCTTATCCTACGGGCAAAATGTTGGCGACTTATGTCGGCACCAATTGCTCTAACGGAAACTTCTACCAGCGGTGCTATTCCACCATTGCCCGTTGCAATATTGTCATCGGCAACTTGAAAGACGACTTGGACACGCAAGAAGCTAAAGACATCTTGGGCGCATCATATGCACTGCGAGGCATCTGTTACTATCAGTTGCTCCGCTTCTGCT
>CAVKQP010000183.1:3714-4130 GCA_963658165.1 Clostridium sp. CAG:302
GGGTTCTACCGATACCCAGTTGGGTGTGCCCCTCGTCACCGAGTTCGACATGGAGGCAAAACCGCTCCGTAGTACCATCGACCAAACTGTTGCTCAAGCCGAAAGCGACATGAAGAAAGCCATTGACTATGATGTGCAGAACGAACTCTATTTCTTCAATAGCGATGTGATGAAAGGCTATCTTGCTCGCCTCTACTTCTGGAGTAAACGCTATGAGGAGGCAAAGGAAACGGCGCTCGATGTGTTGGAGCGTCATCCCTTGCTTGAAGGCGAAGAATATGAGACCATGATGAAAGCCTATGACGGCATGGCGGGTAACATGCTTTTCCGTGTGGCGAAGCTCGACAAGACTTATTCTACGAGTACTTCTTATCTTGCTGCCCGTCCTATCAGTGCCCGTTTCCTCAAACTCTTTA
>CAVKQP010000184.1:0-349 GCA_963658165.1 Clostridium sp. CAG:302
AGCGTGATTAGCGTGCTTCCCTATGTGTTTGAAAGCGCAGGAGCGCAAGGTCTCTCTGTGCCAGCACTCACCATTGGCCAATACACCTATATCATGAACGGCGTCTTGGTGGCAGGACAGATTGCCGTGCTCCGCCGCCAGTTTGAATGGGTGCAGCTGTTTCAGTTGTTGGTAGGTTTTGTGTTCGGATTCCTCATCGACGTGAATATGTCGCTCACCGCATGGCTTACGCCCGACCTACTGTGGCAGAAGGCTATCGCCCAACTGGCTGGGTGCACCATCCTCGGACTTGGCATCGCCTTTGAAGTGCGCTGCGGAAGTGTGACCATGCCTGGTGAAGGATTTCCTG
>CAVKQP010000184.1:359-4119 GCA_963658165.1 Clostridium sp. CAG:302
CAGTAACGTGTCGGGCATACCTTTCCCGAAGGTGAAAATCGGGGTCGACACCATGCTTGTGGTGCTCGGCATCATCGCTAGCTATGCCTTTTTCGGTGCATGGCAATGGCACATCATCGGATTGGGCACGCTCTTCGCCATGTTCTACGTGGGCTTTGCTGTGAAGCTGATTGGGCGGCGCATCGGATGGTTCGACCATGTTCTCGCCTACCAGCCAGGCTTCCGCCGCTACATCTATGGTTTGGCACGCTATATCTACAAGCGCAACGACGTATCATAGGAGGCGGTTTTTTGAGATGTAAAACTATGTTTTACGACCCTTAAGAGGCACACTTACGACCCGTAAGTATGCCTCTTATCATTTATAGACTATGTCTCTGTATGGTTTCATTCGACTTGTTGAGGCTATATGAAGAATTTCCAGCCGTGTTTTAGGCCTTTATTGGCAGACCAAACGACTGCCTTTTATCGTGCGACAGATGTTTTCTTTTGCCACTTCAACCCGCATGTTTTCCGATAGCGACTTGCGTTCATCGGCAGCGGAAAGCACCTCTGAGAATCCGGCTCTGTGCAGCATGGGCGCATCACTCACGCCGCCCGACAAGAGCACCACGGGCTTACCTGCCGCCTGGCAACGCTGCAAGACTATCATGGGCAACTTTCCCATCAACGTCTGGCGGTCTGAATGTCCTTCGCCAGTGACCACCACATCGCAAGAAGAAACGAGTGTGTCGAAGTGTATGCGGTCGAGTAATAAGTCGGCACCCGACACAACACGTGCATCGAGAAACTGCATAAACGCATAGCCCAAGCCTCCCGCAGCACCAGCACCCGGTTGTTCGCTACGGTCGTAACCCATATGAGCAGCAGCCGTTTCAGCGAATTTCTTCAAGCGTCGCTCTATCTGTTCCACCATGGGAGGCGTGGCTCCCTTTTGCGGAGCGAACACATGTGCTGCCCCCGAAGCACCCAAGAGTGGATTTTGCACATCGCTTGCCAACAATAACTCGCATCCTTTAAGCAGATGAAGCCGCAAGTCGTCAAAGGTCTTTGCGCCACACGAGCGTCCCAAAACATCCATGAGCGCACGGAGCATGCCTATGCCCGCATCGCTCGTAGCCGTACCTCCGAGTCCGACAACAAACCGTTTGTAACCCCTGCGCACGGCATCTGCCACCATCAACCCTACGCCATAGCTTGTGGCAACGAGCGGATTGCGTTCCTCAGGAGTGAGCATAGACAAGCCTATCGAGCGTGCCACTTCAATCACCGCCGTAGTGCCGACCACGCCATAAGACGCTGTGACAGGACGCATCATGGCGTCGCGCGTTGCCACAGTGACGAGTTGTCCGTCTAAGGCAGACACATAAGCATCAAGCATTCCGTCGCCGCCGTCGCTGACAGCCAGCACCTTGACGTCGGCATCTGGCACGATGTCGAGAATGCCAAGGCAAGCCGCCTCACCCGCCAAGCGCGAGGAAAGCGACCCCTTAAAGGAGTCTAAAGCCAATAAGTATTTCATGAAATCATCGGAAAAAGCGCATTAGCGCGAGGTGATATGGAAACATCCTTGGTGCACCTCATATTTGACATAGCAGCGTCCCTGCTTGCGCATGTCGTTGAGCACCTCACTAAGTATCCATTTCAAGGTGTCGTTGCGCACCGCACGGCGTGTTGGACCCGCTGGATCTTGCACCGTCTTGTAGCGGTTGTAGCAGATGTCGAATGTCGTACCGTAGAGATGGCAACTGTTTTCGGTAGCGTTTTGGTTGCGCCCACGCAGTCGCTCCACATCGTCCTTGGTGCGTAGCACGCTGGTGACGATGATTTTGTGCAACGGCACCTGCTTGATGGTGAGGCTATCAAAGAAAGTTCGCCCTATGTCCTGTAGCAGTACAGAAGCACGGGGAACAAGGTAAGGAATGCTGTTGTTGAGTTTGTCGATGTGGAAAAAGGGGTTGGCTGCCACGTAGACGAGTTCTTGCTTGCGCCGTTCTGCCTCTTCTCGGTTTTGCACGGGCTTCACTCCGTGTTGGTTGGCGGCAGCCAGTTGCACATCGTTCATGTCGGGAAATGCGTTTCCGAAGTTCTGCACGCTATAGATGCGGTGCTTCACCAGTGTGCCGTCTGCATGGAAAAAACGTGACGGCCGACTGCCAAAAGAAGCGCTGTCGGCAGTCGAAGCTACAAGAGAAGAGTCTATTGCTTCGGTCGTGGTACTGTCTGCCTTGGCATCATCGGCTTGCGCTACAGGCTTGCCCGACTCCGCCACCGAAGGAAAAATGCATCTCACGAGTGCTAAAACGATTACACACACACCGAAACCCTTTAAGTATGTATTCTTGTCAATCTTCATGTTGTCCTATATATTATTAAGGTAAGACACGTGGCAATGTGCCCCGCTTGACGATAAAAACAAAGTAAGCACATCCCACGACAACCTTTTCCGATTTGCGGCGTGCTGTTTGTCCTATGCAAAGTTACAACAAAATGCACACAAAGCACAACGCGGCGAATAAAATATTTGTGGGTTTCGTGTTTTTATTGTAAATTTGCAGCAAATTAATTCTAAGAGAAAATTGATCGAAAAACATATCGTCCTGGAGGATATCGACCCCGTGGTTTTCTATGGCGTGGGCAATGGTCACCTGCAAATGGTGAAGTCTCTGTTTCCGAAACTGAGGATTGTGGCACGCGACAATGTGGTTAGGGTGCTCGGCGACGAGGAGGAAATGTGCAAGTTCGAGGAGAACATCGAGACCATGCGCAAACATGTGCTCAAATACAATGCCATTACCGAAGAAGACATCCTCGACATCGTGAAGGGAAAGAAGACCAAAGCAGATGCTGTGAAAGGCGTTTTGGTCTACAATATATCTGGGAAGCCCATCAAAAGCCGCAGCGCCAATCAGCAGAAACTGATTGATGCCTATGAGAAAGACGATATGATATTTGCCGTAGGTCCGGCTGGTACGGGCAAGACCTACCTCAGTATAGCCCTTGCGGTGAAAGCCCTCAAGGAAAAAACCGCCAAGAAAATCATCCTTAGTCGCCCTGCCGTAGAAGCTGGCGAGAAGCTTGGTTTCCTGCCAGGCGATATGAAAGACAAGATAGATCCCTATCTGCAGCCGCTCTACGATGCGCTTGAAGACATGATACCCGCCGTGAAGTTGCAAGACATGATGGAGAAACACGTCATCCAGATTGCCCCACTCGCATTCATGAGAGGACGTACGCTGAGCGACGCCGTGGTGATACTCGATGAGGCGCAGAACACTACACCTGCCCAAATCCGTATGTTTCTCACCCGTATGGGCTGGAACACCAAGATGATCATCACCGGCGACATGACCCAAATCGACCTGCCGCGCGATCAGAAAAGCGGACTCAAGGAAGCCCTATCTATATTAAAAGGTGTAGAAGGCATATCTGTGGTCGACTTGCAGAAGGAAGACATCGTCAGACACAAGCTCGTCACGAGAATCGTCAAGGCATATGACACCTACGACCAACGGCGCGACGAGGAACGGAAACAACGCGAAGCAGAGAAACAAGCAACGCATTAAAACACTACATACAATGAAAGCATTAACAAAGACTGATTTCCATTTTGATGGACAGAAAAGTGTGTACCACGGTAAGGTACGTGATGTTTATGACATTAACGACGACTTGCTCGTCATGGTAGCTACCGACAGAATCTCGGCATTCGACGTTATCCTGCCTAAGGGAATACCTTTTAAGGGTCAGGTACTCAACC
>CAVKQP010000185.1:0-4066 GCA_963658165.1 Clostridium sp. CAG:302
AGAACAATGTTTGCTTAATCATGGGCTCTCAACCATCTGATTTCACCTAATTCGTTCATCTCAAAGTCGTAACCTTGAACAAAAGCTTGTCCGCAAAGTTGGGTATGATACATGAGAATAGCCGAACGTAGTTCCTCTCCTTGTTTATATGCACCATTTATTACTTTTATTTCCTTACTCTGTCGAGCTTCTTCATGATAAAGCAAAGTTATACGTCCGTATGATCGATTACCTAAATTTAAAATAGACAACCCAACCACCTTATACAATCTTCTACTCAACTCTTGCGGTGTAGCCTCCCACACTTCGGCTGGCGATTTCTCATAGAGCAGCACCATAGTGCCTATCTTGAGCGTGAAAGCCAAAGGATAACCTTCTTGGCTCTTCTCAGGCACAAGATTCCAGTCAACAGCCTCCTTGTCGTTACTCGTCCTGAAGTATTCTGCGGCTTGCAGGCGGTTGACCAGCTCGAAGCTTCTCTTCTCCTTGCCCTTCTTGTCCTTGCCAGCATAGATGGCCAAGAGATAGTTGTCGTCGTTGGCCACATGAAACTGTCGTTTGTACTCCTTGGGCGACACATCACGCTGCTGGCGGATGTGCAGCGGATTAGTCACTGACGGCTGATAGCATCTCACCTTGCGGATGGGGATGCGTTTTTCCTCATTCATCCAAATGGTGTTAGACGGATCAATGGCTGCCTTAAAACCTTTTTCCTTGATGGCTTGCTTGACTATGCTTTTCACGGTTTCGTCTACAATTTTCTCCACGTCCTTGGCATCTTTCAGATCAGACAGGGCAATGCGTTTTACATAGCGTATATCGCCCTCATGCTCGATGGCTCCATAGTAGGTGTCCTTGTGGAGCGAGCCACGAGCGGCGTCGCCACGGCTAAGTTCACGCTTGCCATCGACCATGATGCGGCGACGACCCTGCTTGCGCATGTTGTCAGGCGTGTAGTGGTAAACCAATATCTCGTCTTGCACACGCTTAACGTCTTCCACAAAAGTGGGCCACGGCTTGGGGAACGATGCCTTCGATGCGCCATACCACTCGTGGTTTTCCTCGTCGTGATAGTAGGCACCCAATTTATTGTAGTCATCAAGGCCAATGCACGCTATGACAATGGCATCGATGCAGTGGTGTACATGGTTGACACGTTCCTTCTGGCTGTAGACATCCTGCACTCCCCATATCTTGCGGAAGTCGGATGTGGCGATGCCTTTGACAGTGTAAACATGACGGAAAAGCGACTTCAGGTAGAGTCGCGCATACTTGGAGATGACGCTGATGTCGGTACCCTGACGGCGACTGAAGCCATCGGGTACGCTCGTCATGGTGAACCGAGCGTACTTGCCATGCCAGTAGTTGCGCTGCAATTCAAGTTCATGGCGTCGCTGTATTATTGAGTCCTTTTGCTCCTTGGTCGATGCGCCTTTGGATGCGCCCTTCAGCTTGCGTATCTGCTTGTCAAGTGCCTCCACCTTGTCTTTCCAATCGGAAATGCGCTGCATGATTTCATCGTGGCAGGCCAACTCGGTGGGCAACTTCGTCTTTTTCACGTCGCGATTGAAGTGGCTGTCGCAGAGCGTCAGGTTCATGCGGGTGCTGTCGCCACCCACACTTCGAGGAATGGTGTGCTCAATGTCGAACCTGGGATTGTCGCCCACAAAGTCTGCCAATTTGATTTGCCGCCCCGTGTATATACAGATGTGCTTCTGTTCCTCCCATAACACATATTTCAGCACTTCGCTGTCTGTTGGCACGATGTCGCACCCCATCTCTTCCTTGTAGAGCTCGGCTAAGCGCTTGCGGGCATTGTCGTTGGCCTTCTGATTGTTGCGGGCATTGGTTTCGATGGCCTTCCGCATATTGGCATCGTTGAGCTCACGCGCAAACTCAATGTGCACCTCCGTCTCGGGGTCTATCCAACCATCGGCAAGCAGTTGGTTGATTAAGTGGCGCAGGCGGAACATGGAGCGCATGGCCATGGGGTTGCGCACGCTGCCTATGCGTGGTGAACCCAATTGCAGCCTGCCAAGATCGTCGCGGCGCACAGGCGGGAAAGTCTCCATCATGGAAGGATGATAGAGACGCTTCAGCGACTCGTCGGAGACGTGGTAGTGCTTGCACAGGCTATCTTTCACACGTTGCTCCATGGTGCGGTTGTCGCGCTCGTCTTGGCTATCCATGGCCTGAATAACACGGTCTATGGCTGCCTCGCGCATGACCTCGTTACCCCACTGATAAGCTGGTACCACCTTACCCAAGTTGGCCAGAAACACGGCGTGCGAGTAGATGAGGCCTCGCCTGAGGTAAGGCAACATCTTGCGGATGGCCTTCAGGCTCAACGAGGCGTAATCGGAAGGCAAGGAAATGTCGCTAAACGCCTTGGCCTCAGTGGGCGACAGCTGCAAGCGGTCCTCCGCAAAACGGGCCAGCTTGTTGCCGTCAGAATAGAAGAACAAGGCATGCCAGACATCATTGACAATGTCCTCGCGGCTCTTGTCCTTGCCTAGGGTATAGACCTCGCTGATGCCTCGCTCCCAGTCGTCGCTAAAGAGGTCGCGCAACGCGGCCATGACCGGGCATCCCGACACGGGCGTGTCCATGGGATAGTTGAAGAGGTAGGGCATTTGGCTGTCCTCACCCCGCTTGCAGAAGCCGTACTGCCTCTTGGGCGCCAACTTCTTGGCGATGTCATCAAAGGGGAATTGGCGTTTCGACTTCCTATAGAACAGGGGCATGACCTTGGTACGCTCCTCATCCGTGAGCGGACGCATGGCGATGTCTCCAGGTGCCTTTACCTTAATATTATTGAGAAAGGACAACATGCGAAATTCCTCATAACGGGGATGGGATGCAGGACACTTGGCCTTGTTCTTCTCAAACACGCATTTGCCAACCTGACCCTTTTGCGACTTGAGAGGACGCTGGTCGAAGATGGCATGGCGCAGCTGGTCCACCAGTTCTGAATCGAGGGCCTGCCGCTCACAGATGGCTTCGAACTCGGCCAGGTAGTGCTCGTTGCGAGCCGTATAGTGGCAGCGTATCTTCTCTCCCTTGTTGTAAAGGTCATGGAAATAGTCGCCAAGATACTCATAGCCCGCCTCACGCATCTGCTCAGAAAGCTGGCTGATGGCCTGTTTCACCTTACCTGTCTCGTCGACCGCATAGTCCTTGCGGTTACTCAAGAAGCCGCGTCGCTGGGCCAAGTGATAGAAAGCACGGCCGAGCACATAGCGGTCAACCAAGTTGCTTAAGTCTAGCCTTTCGTGAAGACAGCGGTGTCGGTAAGCATACGGATTGCGGCCTGTGTTGTCATCGGTCGCTTGCCAGTGCAAGAACAACTCATCGGCAGGATAGACTTTCTTTAGCTTCCACGCACGTAGCTCCTCAGATGTGAGGGGCGGACAAAGGTGGTTGACAACCAGCACACGCAAAAGATGTATCTTACGCAACTTGATGCGGTAGTAGCGCACGCGAAGAGCACGATGGCCCGTACGCTCAGCTGCTTTCGAGGACTCAATGCCCTTTTCTAACTTCACGCCTTCTTGAAAGATATTCACACCTTTGGCAATCAGCCAACGTTTGTCATCTTCTCTACCGATAATAGCCCATCCCAGGCTATTGGTGCCTGTGTCGATGCCTAATATTTTCTCCATATTTTAGCTTGTAAATAGGTCAGATTTAAATTTATCTGTAAAAATACGGCAATTTATTTGGAAATGCAAATTTTTCGCCTTATATTTGCATTCAGAATAAGATTTCCTACATCTTATCACAATAAGGCCCACAAGGGCCGAAGGTTTAAAGCCTATACTCCCGCTTCGGTGGGAGTTTTTTCTTGAATCTTTCCAGTGTAAAGGCAATGCGACATCAGCGTAAAGCCGTCGCATTTTTCCCGCTTTAGATACCATATAGGCTATGCCATGATAGCCAACTAACTATCAGCAAGATAAGGTAGCTTTTGCTATTCTCCTATCTTCGAACATTACTGTAAAACTCAACAATAAAAATGCAGCCAAGCATCCCGTGAATCAGGAGCTTGGCTGCATTTTTATTATTG
>CAVKQP010000186.1:0-4059 GCA_963658165.1 Clostridium sp. CAG:302
TGGTTGCGCAAGAACCTGAAATACCCCCTCATGGCGAAGCAACAGAAGATAGAAGGCAAGGTCGTTGTCTCGTTTGTCATTGGCAAAGACGGCACGCCAGGCAACGCCAAAGTGGTTACTTCGGTTGATCCGATGCTCGATAGAGAGGCGCTGCGCGTCATCCGCATGCTCCCCAAATGGAAACCGGGAACTGAAAAGGGGAAGCCTTGCCAGACGATGATCTGCATACCAATCGTGTTTAAGTTATAACTGAATATATAATGCTGACAGCTAAAGAAATTCAGAACGAGGTCAACTCGTTCATCGAAAAATTGCCTTACGACCGCCAACCGGCAAGTCTGTATGAACCTATCCGCTACATTCTCTCTTTAGGGGGCAAGCGCATCCGACCTACACTGATGCTTCTCGCCTATAATCTCTATAAAGACGATCCCCAAAGCATACTGATGCCTGCTTGCGCATTGGAAACTTACCATAACTTTACACTGCTCCATGATGATCTGATGGACCGTGCCGACATGCGTCGGGGAATGCAGACTGTGCATAAGAAGTGGGGAGAAAACACCGCTATCTTGTCGGGTGATGCCATGCTGGTGCAGGCTTATGAGCGCATGGTACAGGTACCTGCTGACAAGATACGCCCCGTGATGGATCTGTTTAACACCACTTCGCTTGAAATTTGCGAAGGACAGCAGTTTGACATGGAGTTCGAAAAGCGTACCGATGTGCGTGAGGAAGAATATATAGAGATGATTCGTCTGAAGACGAGTGTGCTGCTTGCTTGTGCCTTGAAGATGGGAGCGGTGCTGGCAGATGCGCCTCAGGCAGATGCCGACAATCTCTATCGCTTCGGCGAAAAGATAGGTTTGGCATTCCAGTTGCAGGATGACTATCTCGATGTCTATGGCGATCCGGCTGTGTTTGGTAAAGCTATCGGAGGTGATATCGTCTCGAACAAGAAAACCTACATGCTCATCAATGCTTGGAACAAGGCAGATGCAGCGCAACGCGAGGAATTTGAACGTTGGCTTTCTGCTACCGATTTCGATCCCAAAGAGAAAATAGCAGCCGTAACAGAACTATATAATAAAATAGGTATAGACCGTTTGGCAGAAGCTAAAATCACGGAATATTTTGAGGAGAGCCGCAAATACTTAGCTGCCGTATCAGTAGCCCCTGGTTGCAAAAAGGAGTTGGCAGCCTATGCCGATGCCATGATGAAAAGAAGGAAGTAGACCTATGCCTTACAGACGACTACCCAAAACAGACTCCGCAAGGTTGAAGACTTTGAAGACCTTACTGTCGAACGACAGTATCTACACTGCCCGCAACCGGTTCATCGACTGGAAGACGCTCAATCAAGCGCAGCCTCTTTATGATCGTCTGCTTACGGCTTCGGAGCAATACCGAGTGTGTTTCAAGTCGCAGGTGAGGAATTCTTCAAAGATAGAAACGCTTCAGCGGCGTGCCACCATCTATGTGAGTCATTTCCTGCAAGTGCTGTTCATGACTATTGAACGGGGTGAAATCCGTCGTTCTACACTTGGGTTGTATGGCATGGCAGACGATGTGAAGACGGTCCCATATATCAATACAATGGATCGACTTGCAGAGTGGGCTGAGAAAACCATTGCTGGCGAGAAGCAACGCATACGTCAAGGAGGTCGTCCTATCTATAATCCAACCATTGGAATGGTGGCTACCCACTATGACATCTTCCGTGAGGCCTATCAAGCACAGCGTCAGTTGCAAGCGCGTACCAATAAAGCTCTTGAGGAAGTGAAAGTCATTCGTCCTGAGGTGGATGCCGTTATACTCGATTTGTGGAACCAAATTGAAGCCCACTATGCCGATTTACCACCCGAACAAAGATATGTTGCCGCAGCCAAGCTTGGCGTGATTTATTATAACAGACGGCACGAACACTTTATTTTTACAGACCATGATTGATACACATACCCACATAGATGGACCTGAATTTGATGCCGACCGCGATGACGTAGTGGCACGTGCTAAGGCTGCGGGTGTAACGAAAGTGTTGGTTCCTGCCATCGATTTGAAATCCGTAGAGACCGTTTTGACCACAGCGAAGCGTTATTCAGGCTATGCCTATCCCATGATTGGTTTGCATCCCGAGGAGGTGAAGGCAGACTATCGTGAGGTTCTTGACACGATGAAGCGGATGCTTGACGACAATTTGAAGCAAGGCCATAATCCCCGATTTATCGCCATAGGTGAGGTAGGTCTTGACTATTACTGGAGTCGGGAGTTTGAGAACGAACAGCTAGAAGCCTTTGAAGAGCAAGTGAAATGGTCGATAGAGACCCGCTTACCCTTGATGATACACTGCAGAAAGGGGCAGAATGAGATGGTGAAAATGCTTCGCAGCTATCAGGAAGACTTGCCTGGTGGCGTGTTTCATTGCTTCACAGGCAATCTGCACGAAGCCGAAGAACTGCTCGAATTTCCCCGTTTTGTGTTGGGCATCGGGGGTGTCTTGACCTTCAAAAAAAGCAATTTACCAGAAGTAATCCCCCACATACCACTCGACCGCATCGTTCTTGAGACCGACTCGCCCTATATGGCACCTGTTCCCAATCGTGGTAAGCGCAACGAAAGTGCGTTCGTCTCGCTTGTGTTGGAGCGCATGGCTGCATGCTACGGCATCTCCACGTCTGAGGTGGAAAAGCAGACTGATGCTAATGTGGCGCGTGTCTTTTCATTTTCATAAAAATTCGGCTTCTAAAACGCACCGTAGTGCATTTTTTTAATGGATTACTACAAAATGACTTTACTGGATTACTTCACAACTCAAATACACAAGAAAAAGACGTCTTATTTGATAGACAAATTAAAATATTTTGCCATGGGCAAGGGCTTAAAAACACAAGTTCTTACTACCACTGAATAGTTACGAGGGGAGAGGCTTACTTAAAGAATTATAAAAAACGGACATTCTGCCAATGATTGTTCGTCTTTTTGAAATAAAAAGGATAATTTTGCACCGCATTTAAATGATGCGATAACTTATCCAAAGGGAAAGGTGCTCGAGTGGCTGAAGAGGCACGCCTGGAAAGCGTGTAATCGACTAAATCGATTCGGGGGTTCGAATCCCCCTCTTTCCGCATCCGATTTTTTATCTCCCTGATTATGAAAAGAATCATTGCTCTCACGGCAATAATCACAGTATTCTTATTCGGTTACAGCGCTTTGTCTGTAGCCCAGTCACAAAAGAAAGTTTCCAAAGATTCGGTTTCTACTACAGTAGTTGCCACTGATACGTCTGCGGTTGATGCGCAAGATGACGAGATCATCGGTGAGATGGCAGCCGACACCACTGCTGTTGCACCCGTTGAAAGCATGGGACTGCACAAGCAACTGAAGACAAAGTTTATTGAAGGCAATGCTGGATTCATGTCCTTGGTGGCGCTGGCATTGGTGTTGGGACTTGCCTTTTGCATTGAACGCATCATCTACTTGAGTCTTTCCGAGATAGATGCTAAGCGTTTCATGGAAGATGTAGATGCGAAAGTAGCAGAAGGAGATATCGAAGGTGCTAAGGATCTGTGCCGAAGCACACGTGGTCCTGTGGCTTCCATTTGTTATCAAGGGCTTACTCGTGTGAATGATAGCATCGAGGATGTGGAGCGTTCTGTCACCTCTTATGGTGCGGTGCAAGCCGCCAACTTGGAAAAAGGATGCTCCTGGATAACGCTTTTCATTGCCATGGCTCCTTCTTTAGGATTTTTGGGCACGGTGATAGGCATGGTGATGGCATTCGACCAGATACAACAGGCTGGCGACATCAGTCCTACTATCGTGGCAGCAGGTATGAAGGTGGCGCTGATTACCACCATCTTTGGTATCATTGTGGCACTTGTCTTGCAAGTGTTTTACAATTACATCTTATCTAAGATAGAACATCTCACGGCACAAATGGAGGAGTCGTGCATCACACTACTTGATGCCGTGATGAAATATAAACTGAAGAACGCATGAAGTGGAATAGGGTGAAAACATGGTCGGCAGAACGCATTTCCTATCGAGTGTTGTATGGAT
>CAVKQP010000187.1:0-4040 GCA_963658165.1 Clostridium sp. CAG:302
GCGATGACGATAGCACTGTTGTTGGGCGTTATGACATCAATGGCAGAGTGATGAATGAGCCGTTCAAGGGATTGAATATCTTGAAAATGAGCGACGGCTCAACACGTAAAGTATGGGTTGAGTAATTGGTATTAAAAAATGGAATATACAGAATATCCCCTTCAGCAAATTTACTACGGTGCTCCAGGGACTGGCAAGAGCCATAGCATCAAGGAGCAGACGATGGGTGAGGACGTGGTACGCACCACGTTTCATCCCGACAGCGACTATTCCACGTTTGTTGGGGCATATAAGCCGACGACGGCGCTGTTGCCGATATGCAACGAGATGGGCGAGCCGATGAAGATTGGCGGTACGGTGCTTCGCAAGGAGCAGATCGTGTATGAGTTCGTGAGCCAAGCGTTCTTGCAAGCCTACGTTGAAGCGTGGAAAAAACAAGGCGAGGCAACACCACGGAAAGAGTTTCTTGTGATAGAAGAAATCAACCGCGGTAACTGCGCCCAAATCTTCGGCGACCTGTTTCAGTTGCTTGACCGCAACGAATACGGATTCTCCGAGTATCCCATCAAAGCGGATGCCGACATGAAGAAGCAGTTGCAAAAGGCTTTGAGTGAGGTAAAGGTTGCGAACCGCGAGAACATCAACGCTGTCTTCAAGGATGAGAAGGAAGTTGTAAGCCAAGTGTTGAGCGGTGACATTCTGTTGCTACCCAATAACTTGTATATATGGGCGACGATGAACACGAGCGACCAGTCGTTGTTCCCCATTGACAGTGCTTTCAAGCGTAGATGGGATTGGCAGTATGTGCCTATCAGCAATGCTGGTGAATGTTGGCGAATTGACGTGGACGGCACGCAATATGACTGGTGGGCGTTTTTGGACGCAATCAACAAACGCATCTATGACGCGACCTATTCGGAGGACAAGAAATTGGGATATTTCTTTTGCAAGGTGAAGGATGGTGTTATTACAAAGGATAAATTTGTAAGCAAGGTGGTGTTCTACCTATGGAATGACGTGTTTAAGGACACAGAGTTTGAGGGCGATGCCTTCAACGATGAGGACAACACAAAACTATCGTTTGATAAGTTCTATTGCGTGGTGAATGGCAAAACAGAGGTTGTCGGCGAGAAAGTGAACAGGTTCTTGCTGAATCTCGGACTGGAACCTTTACCCAACATAGACGAAACAGAGTTTGAGGGGCAAGACCAAGATGAGAAAGTAGATGCAGGTCGTGAATGGTCGGAAATGGCAGTCAAACGTTATGAGTTTTGGGGCGCTTTCTTGACATACGCCAATAAAAATAAGGAATTTGAACAGTATTTCGGTAGCAGAAAGACTCCAAGCCATGACAAATGGTATAACTTCCCTCTCGGACATCGTGACTGCCATCTCGTTGCAGAGCAGACCCGCAGTAGAAATGAAATTGAATTGCAAGTATATTTCAAGGAGCCAACTGCCACCTTCCGTAAGTTGTTCTCGCATAAAGATGAGATAGAGAAAGAAATGGGCGTTCAATATGTTTGGCAAGAACTTCCAGCGAAGAAAGCCAGCAAGATAACCGAGACTAAGGAAGGTGTAAACCTTGATGACAAGTCGATTTGGAACGATACGTTCGACTTCTTCATCGATCGTCTGCTCCGTATGCGCGAAACGTTCCTCAAATATATAAATATGTAGTCTGCCATGCGCATCCTTATAGAAGGATACCATTATGCCGCAGCCGACGTGCGTGACGTGCTGCAAGGTATGGATGCCTTGGAGAACGGGGTGGGTCTGGTTTCGGTGCACTATGTGGGGTATTTCTACAATGCCGCACAGGGTGACTGCGTGTTTATTCTTCCCAAGGTGTTGCTGCGTGATGTGGACGGCAGTTTGAGAAGTATATGAACGGCTACGGCAAGGTGCGGTTGCAACAGATTAAGTACAAGTATTTCTCTGACAAAGCCTTGCAACTGTGGACGCTCTGCTACGCCTTCTTCGACGAGTCGCGACAAATTAGCGTGAATACCGACCAACGGGAGTATCTGTTGGTGAAGAGCTTCCACATAGTGTTTGAAGCCATCATTGACACCTTGATAGGCGATAACCCTCTGCCTGATGAAATGGACAAGGTGCAGCGCGACGGTAAGGTGGTAGATCACCTATACACTGCCAAGAGTCTCATAGATAACATGGGCAACACTTACTACATAGGTGACAGCAAGTATTACAAATTGAGCGGAGAGCTGGGCGAAACGAGCGAATACAAACAGTACACCTACGCACGGAACGTGATACAATGGAACCTTGACTTCTTCAACAGCGGCAAGCAGACTGCATCGGGCGTGAAGTTGCGCGACGACGTGACTGAGGGTTACAACATCATCCCCAACTTCTTCATATCCGCCCATATCGACAAAAGTTATAGCTATAACGTAGACGGCGTGCAGGAGAGCAACAAGAAAGAGCCACGACGAAGAAGCTACCAATTCAAGAACCGTCTGTTCGACCGCGACACTCTTTTGCTTTTCCACTACGACATAAATTTTCTCTTTATTCTCGCTCTCTATGGCAAGAACAGAACTTCGGAAATCCGTAAGTGGAAGAACAACATCAGAGCGAAATTTCGCAAAACCATTCAGCAATGGTTGCAGGAGGATTTCAAGTTTTATGCTATGCAACCCCATGCGGACGTGAATGCGAATGAGTATATCCACAGCCATTTCAAGGAGGTGATCGGCAAGGTGTATGCACCCATCAACGATGGTTCAATCCTCATCCTTGCCTTGGATAAAAACTCCGAATTTGATGATGAGAATAAACAACTGCTTGCTGAGATACGCAAGAGTTTCGATGTGGAAGAATGCAGACTTGGCGCCGGTTGATGACTTCAGTCATTGACTTGGTCATTGCTTATGCAAATATGGTCAATAATTTTTAACAAAAAATATTTTGTGCTTATTTGATGGCGCACTATCTTTGCCCCAGAAGTAACGTTAAGCACTTTTTATGTCTATAGGTAATAGCAATAGTATAGCCATATCGTGTCGTTTAAAGAAGGTTCTTGAATTAGCGAACGGTAAAACTCCATTACAAGTAGTGGAGGGTTCTTTTGTTGTCTATTATTTAGCCCTGAAATTTTTTATAAAAAAGTGTGTTGGAAATTTGGTTATGTGGAATAATCTGCTAGCACACACACACACACACACACACACACACACACACACACACAATCACCTATTAATGTACGCAGATCAGCGCGCATAAATTCCCCTTACTTTTATAAGCGAACAACTACAGGCAGAAAGAATTTTCTTCCCGCCGGAATCTTATATGTCCAACGACCCGTCATAGCAGCGGAAACAAGAAAAATGTTTCCGTTGCTATGACGGTTTGCGTTTCAACGAAAGTAATAATTTTTAGCAAATAAAAAACAAGTATGAAGTTTAAGTGTATAAAAACATTCTGCATCCTTCTGCTGGCACTTTCATGGCAAGGAATGACGGCGCAAAAAGTGGCTTTGAAGACCAACGCGGCTTACTGGGCTACGACAACACCCAATTTAGGCGTGGAAGTGGCACTGGCTCCAAAATGGTCTCTCGATGTCTCTGGAGGATATAATCCTTGGACTTTTTCCAACAACAAGAAGTGGAAACACTGGCTTGTGCAGCCGGAGTTGCGTTATTGGTTCTGCGAGAAAATGGGTGGACATTTCTTGGGACTCCATTTGAACGGTGGACAGTACAACATCGGCAACATCAATACGGACTTTAAGATGCTTGGTACAGACTTCTCAGTGTTGAAGGATTCAAGATATGAGGGATGGTTTGTTGGCGCAGGCATTGGATATGGTTACTCCTGGATGCTCAACAAGCATTTCAACTTAGAGGCAGAAATTGGAGTGGGCTACAACTATTCTCGCTATTCTCGCTTTGAGTGCGCTACTTGTGGCAGCCAAGTGGAGAAAGACAAAAGTCACCACTTTGTCGGGATTACGAAAGTGGCAATCAACTTAGTTTATGTATTTTAATCTATGTCAGATATGAAACCAGTATATA
>CAVKQP010000188.1:0-3979 GCA_963658165.1 Clostridium sp. CAG:302
AACTATAAAGGTACAAAATTTTGGCGAGACTACCAACTTTTTCTCTTACTATTTTGCATCATTCTTATCCCGAA
Organism: Clostridium sp. CAG:302; assembly: GCA_963658165.1. GTDB lineage: Bacteria > Bacteroidota > Bacteroidia > Bacteroidales > Bacteroidaceae > Prevotella. Next base: position 75 of record CAVKQP010000188.1, read on the forward strand.
CTGGGGTAGAATTTATCCTTATACCTTATTAAATATATAAGGGAATAAGCCATAAAAGGAGAATAACTATACTACGAAGAAGGGTGGTCTTGCCCAATGACAAAACCACCCTACCCTAAAGTTTCTATCTTTATACGATATAAGTTTGCTCCGTTAGTTCAAGCCAAATACTGCTTTGAGACCACCCTCAAGACCGCTGAATCCCATGAATGAGAGGGCAAGAATGCCTGCCGTCACGAGCACGATGGCCATGCCACGCATGCCTTTGGGGATGTTGACCAACGACAACTGCTCACGAATACCTGCAAACACCACGAGCGCAAGGGCAAAGCCAAGAGCGGTAGAGAAGGCATAGACGATGCTTTCAAGCAGTGAATAGTCGCGCTGAATGACATTGATAGCCACACCGAGCACAGCACAGTTGGTGGTGATCAAGGGAAGGAATACACCCAAAGCCTGATAGAGGGCGGGCGAAACTTTCTTCAGAATGATCTCTACCATCTGCACTAAGGCTGCAATCACGAGGATGAAAGCCAACGTCTGAAGGTAAGCCAGGCCGAAGGGGTCGAGCACAAACTTCTGAACAAGGAATGTCACGATGGTAGACAGCGTGAGCACAAACGCCACGGCAGCACCCATACCCATAGCCGTATCAATCTTCTTCGACACGCCAAGAAACGGACAAATGCCGAGGAACTGCGACAATACGATGTTGTTAACAAAGATTGCCGAGATAAATATCAGTACGTATTCCATAATGTTATGCTTTCTTTAGTTTGTTGATGATTGCGATGAGGAAACCCAAAGTGAGGAATGCACCAGGAGGCAGAATGAACATCAGGATGTTTGTCGTCTCGGGAAGGATGGCGATGCCGAACAAGCTGCCAGCACCCAAAATCTCGCGCACACAACCGAGGAGGGTCAGTGCGAGGGTGAAACCGAGTCCGATGCCGATGCCGTCGAACAAACTTGCCACTGGCGTGTTCTTAGCGGCAAAACTCTCAGCACGACCGAGAATGATACAGTTCACCACAATCAGTGGAATATAGATGCCCAGTGCTTGGTTGATGCTATCGGGAGCATAGGCGCTCATGAACATCTGAAGGATGGTCACGAAGGCTGCAATCACAACGATGAACACCGGAATGCGCACCATGTCGGGCGTGATCTTCTTGATGCAGGAAATTACAAAGTTGGTACAAATGAGCACCGCCATGGTGGCCAGACCCATGGAAAGACCATTGATGGCGCTGGTTGTCGTAGCCAATGTAGGACACATACCGAGGAGCAACACGAAGGTTGGGTTCTCCTTGATAAGGCCGTTCATCAATATTTTCATATTACTCATAGGGCTTATCCTTTCTTTACTTTTGTTGCACCGCTCTTTCCGTCAACGCTTTTCTTGCTATAAACAGCATAAGCTTGGTTGATGGCCTTGAGGAAGGCGCGACTTGTGATTGTACTTGCCGTGATGGCATCTACGGCGTTTCCGCCCTTATCGTCCTTGCTAACGTGCAAATCGCCGTCTGCTGGAGCTTTTCCGATGACGCTTCCTTTGCCGTCCTTTTGGAACCAAGAGTCTGCCTTGGCACCGAGACCTGGAGTCTCACTGTGCTGAAGGATGGTGTAGCCGAGAATCTTTCCGTCGTTGCCGAAGCCTACGAGCACCTTCAGATCACCGCCGAAACCACTTGTAGTGCTCTCTACGGCAGCACCCAAGGCATTGCCCGACTTGTCTGTGCAGTTGTGGATCACGAACTCCACCGTCTTGCCATCGATGTTTTCAGAAGCAGTCACGGGGTCTGCCACCTGCAAATCTTCCGTTCCCATCACGCTCTTGATGCCGGCAGCCAATGTCTGCGCAGCCTTTTCTTTGATCGGACCTTCCGTAAGGTTGTTGACAGCAGCGAGCACCGCACCCACTACGAGGGCGAAGCCAACCAGCACCAACACCATGTTCTTCAATGATGATTCTAATTTTTCCATTGCTGTCCTCCTTATTTCTTAGCAGGCTTCTCACCGAAGCGCTTGGGTTTAACGTATGTATTGATGAGCGGAGTGAACGCGTTCATAATCAGAATGGCAAACGACATGCCTTCTGGATAGCTACCCCAGTTACGAATGATGATGGTCAACAAACCGATGCACACACCATAGATGATCTGTCCCTTGTGGGTCATTGGCGAGGTCACATAGTCAGTAGCCATAAAGATGGCACCGAGCATCATACCACCGCTAAGGATTTCAGCCACTGGATTGGCATATACAGGATTTGCCACATGCAGCAGTCCACTGAAGATGAAGGCTGTAGCGAGGATGCTCACTGGGATATGCCAGGTGATCACCTTCTTCCAAAGCATGTAGACCAAACCAAGCAACAGTGCCAGGGCACACACTTCACCCGTAGTACCAGCACCGAATGTGTTGCCTGCATTGCCGAGCAACATATCCAAAGCGCTAGGCAACTTGTCGAGCACACTGGCGTCACCACTCTTGATAGCCTCTTTCATCACAGCGAGCGGTGTAGCTCCCGTGGTGGCATCAGCATAGTTGAGCAGTTGTCCCTGTACGGGCCAAGAGGTCATCTGGGCAGGGAAGCTGACCAAGAGGAAGCAGCGTCCCACCAAGGCGGGGTTGAACGGGTTGTTGCCCAAGCCACCGAAAGTCATCTTACCCACACCGATAGCGAAGAGCGCACCGAGGATGATGATCCAAAGAGGCAGGTTGCTGGGCAAGTTCATGCCTAGCAGAAGACCCGTGATGATGGCACTTCCGTCGAGAATAGACGGCTGCACCTTCAGGAGATATTTGGAGATTGCCCATTCGAAGAACAAGCAAGAAGCCACAGAGGTGAGCAGTACGACTGCCGAACCCAAGCCAAAGAAATACAATGAAGCGAGGATGGCGGGAACAAGGGCGACGACTACGCCATACATGTTCTTCTCGACCGACTCATTGCCATGGGCATGTGGCGATAATGATACGATTAACTTTCCCATTTTTTACTTTTTGTTTCTTGATTTGATGATATCCATCACCGTGGCCTTTCCAGCAAGGATGTTGTCGAGGATAGGACGGTGTGAAGGACAAGTAAACTGGCATGAGCCGCAAGAGATGCACGAGGTGATGTCCTCAGCCTCCAGACGTTCATAGTCTTTCTTCACGGTGAGCGTAGCGAGCAAGTAGGGTTCCAAGCCCATCGGGCATGCTTCCACGCACTTGGCGCATCGAATACAGGGCTGCATAGCCTTGCGATGTGCGTCTGCATCGGTAAGCACGGTGATGGAGTTGGTGCCTTTCACGACGGGCACATCGAGGCTGATCACAGCCTTACCCATCATCGGACCACCAGAGAGCACCTTGTTGTCGCCCTCGGGCAGACCGCCACAAGCATCCAACAGTTGTGAGAATGGTGTACCCATACGCACGAGGAAGTTGCCTGGGTTCTTAATTTCCTTACCCGTCACAGTGGTATAACGTTCGAAGAGAGGCTTGTTCTTCATCACTGCTTGATAGACAGCGAAGGCGGTACCCACGTTCTGAACGATGGCGCCCACGTTGACAGGGATAGCTGGAGGAGCAGGCACCTGACGGCGTATCACGGCATCCACGAGTTGCTTCTCACCTCCCTGCGGATATTTCTTTGCCAATGGCACGATTTCCACCTGGAGGTTGTTGGCTGTCTTCTCTTCGAAGAGTTTGATGGCAGCGGGCTTGTTGTCCTCGATGCCGATATATCCCTTCTCTACCTTGGCAGCCTTCATCAGCAGCGCAAGACCTTCGAGAATCTCGTCAGCGTGCTCCATCATCAACCGATAGTCGGCAGTGATGTAGGGTTCACACTCCACACCATTGATGATAACACACTCTGCCTTGGCACCTGGAGGAGGACACAACTTGATGAA
>CAVKQP010000189.1:0-3964 GCA_963658165.1 Clostridium sp. CAG:302
GTCGGCGATGGCATTGCCTCCTTCTTCACCAGGATACCATGCATGCATAATGGCGGCACATCCTTCGGCAATGTCGTTGATGATGAGTGGGCGACCGCCAAACATGATGAGCACGACGGGGCGACCTGTGGCAATGAGTTGTTTGACAAATTTCTCTTGTTCTCCAGGCAACTTGATACCGCTTCTCAGTCTTGCCTCGCCACAAAGTGCGGGGTTCTCGCCCATAGCGGCAATGATGACATCACTTTGTGATGCCGTTTGCAAGGCTGCCTCCCAGTTGGTGCTATCGGCAGATTCTACCATCATCGCGGTCAAGCGACTGGTGCGTGGGTCTACATCGCCCGACGACTTGATGGTTGCTTCACCGGGTAATGCCCATTCACAACCGCGCTGATAGCTGATGCTGGCATCGGCAGGTTTTCGGTTTGTCAAACCTTCAAGCAGCGTGACGAGGTGCGGATTCTTGCCGTCTTGCTTCTTCCCGTGCCAGAATGCCATCATCGACGGATAGGCATAGTCGCCCACCAAGCTCCAGAACGAGTTGGCGTTGGGACCTACGACCGATATTTTCATCTGCTTCTTGTTCAGGGGGAGCACTCCGTTGTTCTTCAACATCACTACCGATTCGCTAGCTGCGCGGTATGCCACGTCTCTTGCTTTCTCGTCGTCAAGCACGATGTTGCCATTGTCATAAAGATGGGCGTCTTTGTCCATCATCCCGAGACGCAGTTTGAGGGTGAGTGCACGTTTCACTGCTTCTTCCACTCGTTGCCCGCTTGCCAATCCCTTCTTTATAGCTTCTGAGAGTAATGGATAGCATTTGCCGTTACTGAATTCTAGATCAGTGCCAGCCATCATCGCCATGGCACCGCTTTTCAAGTCTTTCTCGTGTTGGTCACCTTGTCTATATACACGCCCGATTGCACCATAGTCGCTGACGGTGATGCCGTCGAAACCTGTGCGGTTGCGTAAGAAATCCTGTATGATTTGATAGTTGGCAACGACTAATGTGTCTTGATAACTATGGTAACCTGTCATCACACACTTGTTGTTGGCAAAGCGACTGATGGCTTCGTGAGGGAAGAGTATTTCCTCGGTCAGTTCCTTTTCGTTGGCTTCTGAACCGCCGCCATAGCCCAAGAAATGTTTGCTGCATGCAGCTACGCCTGTGCGCATGTCTGTCCCTTGTAGTCCTTTCACGAAACTCACGCCCATAGCTCCCGACAAGTATCCGTCTTCTCCATAGCCTTCTTCCAAGCGGTTGAATGTGGCTGTGCGTATCACGTCGACCATGGGTGAAAGAGCCATTGTGGCACCTATCTTGCGCATTTGTATGCCCGTGTGCTTAGACTTCTCTTCCATAAGCTCGGTGTCCCAACTACAAGCCATGCCTATTTGTTGGGGGAAAACGCTGGCTCCCTTGGCTGCAAATCCTTCAATGGCTTCTTCATGACAAATGGCAGGAATGCCACACCGAGTGTTTTCGCGCAACCATTTTTGCAAGTCAGCCACGAAATCGCGGAGCTTGTTGGGCTCGTTGTCGAGGGCACAGGCAAACTGACACACGTGCCCGATGCCGTTTGGTATAACCTCTTTGCATTTCTCTGGTGAGAGTTTACCATTCTTGTCGGTCAGTCTACCAGGGGTGACACCATAGAGTTGTGCCAACCTTTCGTCCCAATTCATCCGTTCATAGATGCTGTCGACGATATGCTTGGTCTGCTTGTCTTGAAAGGTTTGATATATAGGGCGGGCGTGGTGCAATCCTTGAGCCGAAGCCGTTGTGAAGCCCGAGCCAATGCTTGCAATGAGCAAGGCAATGACATTCTTGTTGAAATCCATCATTTGTTATTGGTAGGTTTAATGTTTAATAAGATGTTACAAAGGTAAGGGGAAGCGCTGGCGGACGAGTGAAGAAAACTACAAAATAGATGGATAATCTTGCGATCACTTCCCTTTTCATGCCCTCTTAGTCGTTTTTCGTTGTTTTACATCCCATTGACGGCATCTTGGTGATGAAAATAAACACAAAACAAGTAGGCCTTTATTTTGTATTGTCTTCGATTTGCGTTACCTTTGCAAATACACAAGAAGTAGAAGAATGACTGACGATAATTTTGATATACGGGAGGAACACCAGCTCAGCTCAGCCGAAAAGGAGTTTGAGAACGCACTCCGACCACTGAAGTTCAGTGATTTCAGCGGACAACAAAAGGTGGTGGATAATCTCGAAGTCTTTGTCGAAGCTGCCAAGTATCGTGGCGAGCCGCTCGACCATACGCTCCTGCACGGACCTCCAGGTTTGGGGAAAACCACCTTGAGCAACATCATTGCCAATGAGTTGGGGGTAGGATTCAAGATAACGAGTGGCCCTGTGCTTGACAAACCGGGCGACTTGGCTGGTATCCTCACATCGCTGGAACCTAACGATGTGCTTTTCATCGATGAGATTCACCGTCTCTCGCCTGTGGTCGAAGAGTATCTTTATTCGGCGATGGAAGACTATCGCATCGACATCATGATAGACAAAGGCCCTTCGGCACGCTCCATCCAGATAGACTTAAACCCCTTTACGTTGGTGGGCGCCACCACACGCAGTGGTTCGCTCACAGCCCCCTTGCGTGCACGTTTCGGTATCAATCTGCATTTGGAATACTATGATCCCGACACGTTAGCACGCATCATCAAGCGTTCGGCGAGCATCTTGAAGGTGCCCATCGATGATGAGGCTGCCGATGAAATCTCGCGTCGCTCACGTGGCACGCCACGTATCGCCAATGCTTTGCTGCGCCGTGTGCGTGACTTCGCCCAGGTGAAAGGCACGGGGCGCATAGACACTGCCATTGCCAAGATGTCGCTTACCGCACTCAACATAGACCAGTATGGTCTCGACGAGATAGATAACAAGATATTGCTCACCATCATCGACAAGTTTAAGGGTGGTCCTGTGGGCATCTCGACCATTGCCACAGCCATTGGCGAAGACGGAGGTACAGTCGAAGAAGTGTATGAACCCTATCTGATTATGGAAGGTTTCCTCAAGCGCACTCCCCGAGGACGTGTGGCTACCGAACTTGCTTATAGTCACTTTGGACGTTCCATCGGCTATGGTAATCCGTTGGAACCGTCATTATTCTAAATGTGTGGAAGATGAAAACAGGAATATTCGTAGGCAGTTTCGACCCTTTTACCATCGGTCACGATGCCATTGTGCGCCGAGCCTTGCCGTTGTTCGACAAACTAGTGATAGGTGTGGGCTACAATGAGCACAAGCAGTACATGTACACGCAAGACGAGCGTGTTCAAGCCATCCGTCAACTCTATGTCGCTGATGCGAGGGTTGAAGTTAAAGTGTACAACGACTTGACCATAGACTTTGCCCATCGTGAAGGGGCGCAATATATAATAAAAGGTGTGCGCAGCGTCAAGGATTTTGAATATGAGCGTGAGCAAGCAGACATCAACCGCCGCATTGGTGGTGTCGACACCTTGTTGCTCTATGCCGATCCCGACGTGGCAAGCGTCAGTTCAAGCCTTGTCAGAGAGTTGATACACTTTGGCAAGGACGTGAGTGAATTTCTACCGACAACAAAATAATAGACTATGATAACATATAATGTGGACGGCGTGAAGATGCCGAAAATCAAGAAGCGCGACACCTCGGCTTGGATCAAGGCGGTGGTAGCCAATTATGGGCGCAAGGTGGGAGAGATAGGATATATGTTTGTCGATGACGAGAAGATACTCGAAGTAAATCGCGAATATCTTGGCCACGACTATTACACCGACGTTATCACCTTCGACTACGACGAGGACGACACTGTGAGCGGTGACATTGTCATCTCGCTCGACACCGTGCGCACCAATGCTGAGCAGTTCGGCAAGTCGTATGACGATGAACTGCACCGCGTCATCATCCATGGCATCCTTCACCTATGCGGCATCAACGACAAGGGTCCCGGTG
>CAVKQP010000190.1:0-3936 GCA_963658165.1 Clostridium sp. CAG:302
TTATGCAGTACATGGGCATACGGCTGCGGAGTTAATCGTGGAACGTGCCAACGCCGACAAAGAACACATGGGGCTGACCACATGGGCAAAGGCTCCAGATGGTAAGATTATCAAGACAGACGTGAGCGTGGCAAAGAATTATCTGAAAGAGAATGAGTTGCATGCTCTCGGAAGATTAGTCAACGCCTATATGGATATAGCTAAGGACATGGCAGAACGGCACATACCTATGACAATGGAAGACTGGGCTAAACGCATTGACAAATTCCTTGACGCCACCGATAGGGAAATTCTGCAAGATGCGGGAAGTGTGACGGCTGAGTATGCCAAAGAGTTTGCAGAATCAGAGTTTGAGAAATACCGTGTGATACAGGACAAATTGTTCCAATCAGACTTTGATAAGTTCAAAGGCGAATTACCATTCGACAATTCAGACAAAGAGTGAATGTGACAAGGTAAAGTTCTGCACTTTGGGGTATGGACGCATAATATAAAATCGTTACTTTTGCAAATATGAACGAAATGACTGCGAAACGGTGTAGCTGGGGCATGACCACGATTCACTCGAAGAACACGAACCAGAGATGATGGTGAGAATATCTTTTAAAATGTCATACACCCCACTCATATGCAGTATCTAACGACACATAGAGCAGAGATTAAAAAACGAGAAACAATTAATAGAATTATATGAGCCGTAGGTTGCGAAAGCCGCATGCACGGTTCTTGAAGGGTAAAGTGGGGCAACCCTACAGACCTACTTGAAATAAACCACAACAAAACTATGACTATGAAATCGAGAATTACTGAATTGTTCGGTATAGAATATCCCATCATTCAGGGCGGATTGGCTTGGTGCAGTGGCTGGCGATTGGCTTCAGCCGTAAGCAATGCAGGCGGTTTGGGACTACTTAGTGCTGGTTCGATGCATCCAGACACATTATTGGAGCACATCAACAAGATGAAAACTGCCACCAATAAGCCATGGGGCGTGAACATTCCCCTCATGTATCCTGAAATGGAACGGCTGATTGACATCATCATCCGTGAGGGAGTGAAAATCGTATTTACCTCGGCAGGCAGTCCAAAGAAATACACTCCTCAGTTTCACGACCACGGCATCAAAGTGGCACACGTCGTGTCGAGTTCCAAATTTGCACGCAAATGTGAAGAAGCTGGCGTGGATGCCGTGGTAGCAGAAGGCTTTGAAGCTGGAGGACACAACGGGCGCGAGGAAACCACCACTATGGCACTCATTCCACAAGTGCGCCGTGCCACCACCCTACCCCTCATTGCTGCCGGTGGCATTGCATCGGGCGAAGCAATGCTCGCAGCCCAAGTGTTGGGTGCAGAAGGAGTGCAAGTGGGCACAGCATTTGCACTAGCACAGGAAAGCAGTGCTTCCGAAGCATTCAAAGAGCGCTGCACGTCGCTCGAAGAAGGCGATACCATGCTCTGCTTGAAGATGCTTGCCCCCACCCGATTGGTCAAGAACGACCTCTACTGCAAACTTCTACAAGCAGAAAGCGAGGGAGCTTCTCGCGAAGACCTACGTAGAATCTTGGGAGAAGGGGCTGCCAAACGGGGCATCTTCGAAGGTGATCTAGAAAACGGAGAACTGGAAATCGGGCAAATAGCCTCCGCCATCAAAGAGATAAAACCGGCATCACAGGTACTATACGACATCGTAGAAGGCTACGAAAAAGCCTTGGCTCACCTCCAAACAGGATGCTGATACATTCGATAAGGAACAAAAACGGCAGGCGGATTCCTCTTTCACGAGAATCCGCCTGCCTCACTATAAAATCTTAAATTAAGCTATCTACTTTTCTATGGTTTGCGTCTTATCCGTTAAAATGTGATCCGCTAAACCAAGAACCTGTGGCGGTCATCACTGCCAACAAGGTTACATACATCATCATATCCATCTTACAATCTTTTTATAAAACTTAAATATATTCTTTTCTCACACTAACCTCAAGTTCGTCGTCCTTCATACAATCTATTATTTACCCTTGACTCACCTATCGGTTATCCTTTTCAATCTTATACCTTACGTATTGTTTTCACGCTGCAAAGTTACTGCACATCACAAAATCACTCCTAATAAACTGTTAGTTTTTTCTCTAAAAGCAAGTTCTTCTTGACTTATATCAACAATTGTGTGCGCACACACTGTCATTATAGTACCTATATATCCGTTATTTCTCTTTAAACTTATAGGGTTTTGACATATAATTCGAAGATTTTTATGTAAGTTTGCAGAATGATAAGTGCCGCAACTACCCTACATCATGAAGCATGCGCCAAGGATGCGACGGACTGTGGCTAAACTACACAACCAATCATCAAAAACATTATGAATATGAAAAACTACAAGGAAGAGGCATTGAGATGCCTGCTCTGCGCCAATGCCCCATGCAACATAGCCTGCAGCAAAGGAGATCCCGCCCGCATGTTGCGCTCCATACGATTCGACAACAGTGCTAATGCCGCCAAGTGGATTGCGGACTGCAACGATGAGGAACTGCTTGCTGCCGAGAAAGCCTGCATACACTACGACCGCCCAGTTGCCATTCGAGAGATAGCAAAAAGTCTGAAGGATCAGCAGAAAGAAGATGCCAAAGACTATTCGAAGAAAGATACAGTTGAACCAAGTCTTGAGATAGAATTCTGTGGCATCAAATGCGAAAACCCATTCTTCCTTGCATCCTCAGCCATCTGCACCAACTACGAGATGGTAGCAAGGGCTTTCGATGCGGGATGGGCAGGTGTATACTACAAGTCCATCTGTCTGGAGGACATCCACGAGGTGTCTCCACGCTTTGACTCTGTTTCCGAGCAGGGACACCAAGGAGATTTCTACGGATTTCGCAATATGGAGCAACTCAGCGAGAACCCAGCTGAAGTAGATTTTGAAATTCTCAAGAAGCTAAAGCAAGACTATCCTAACAAGGTGGTCATCGCAAGCATCATGGGACAAACACTACAAGACTGGTCAACGCTCGCCCATATGGCAGAGGATGCAGGACTGGATGCCGTGGAACTAAACTTCTCATGCCCACAGATGGGACTTGAGGGCATGGGTAGCGATGTGGGACAGAACACTGAACTCGTGATGCACTACACCGCATATGTAAAGAACCGAGTAAACATTCCGGTCATAACCAAGATGACGCCCAACATAACGCAAATCAATGCGCCCGCCGTGGCATCATCACTAGCTGGTGCCGATGCCATTTCTGCCATCAACACAATAAAAAGCGTCACCATGTCAGACTCTTCCATGGTGTCTCACCAACGCACCATCTCAGGATATTCCGGGCGCGCCATCAAGCCAATTGCTTTGCGATACATCCTCGAAATGGCAAAGAATCCTATACTAGAATTCACTCCCCTGAGTGGCATCGGAGGTATCGAGACTTGGAGAGATGCACTTGAATTCCTACAACTCGGATGCACCAACCTGCAAGTGTGCACCTCTGTGATGCAATATGGCTTCCGTATCATCGATGACCTAAAGGAAGGGCTTACCACATATCTGAAGGAACGAGGACTGAAGGACCTCAACAGTGTTATCGGCGAAGAACTAAAGAACTTTGTCTTGCCTTCAGAAATGGACCGCTCTACCGTCGTCTATCCACAAATTGACCGCAACAAGTGTATCGGCTGCGGTAGATGCCACATATCGTGTAGTGATGGTGGACACCAGGCAATTACTTTCGGTGACGACCGCAAGCCGCGCATCAATGGCTCGAAATGCGTAGGCTGCCTACTATGTCTCCATGTGTGCCCCACTGGCGCCATCAAGCCATCAAAGCGGGTAAAGAAAAATATCCAATAAAGCCTTATGAAATAGATAGTAACTATTCAGCGATACTAGGGTGCGTTGGCACATACACTAGGGTGCGTTGGCCATCGCACTATAGTGCATCG
>CAVKQP010000191.1:0-3934 GCA_963658165.1 Clostridium sp. CAG:302
TGAAGAGCATGGCGTTGCGGCCGTTGCGGGTGGGCATCACGCAGTCGAACATGTCGACGCCGCGCTCGATGGCTTCGAGCAGGTTTTGGGGTGTGCCCACACCCATCAGGTAGCGGGGCTTGTCTTTGGGCAATATCTCGTTGACCACCTCGATCATCTCATACATCACTTCGGTGGGTTCGCCTACGGCGAGTCCGCCGATGGCATTGCCGTCAGCGCCCTTGTCTGCCACATATTTGGCTGCCTCGCGGCGCAGGTCTTTATAGGTGCATCCTTGCACGATGGGGAATAGTGACTGGCGGTAGCCGTAGAAGGGTTCGGTCTCGTTGAAACGCTTGATGCAACGGTCGAGCCATCGCTGGGTGAGCATCAAGCTGTTACGGGCGTAGTTGTAGTCGCTCTTGCCGGGTGGGCACTCGTCGAACGCCATCATGATGTCGGCGCCGATGATGCGCTCGGTGTCCATCACGTTTTCGGGGGTGAAGAAGTGTTTCGAACCGTCTATGTGCGATCTGAACTCGCAGCCTTCCTCCTTGAGTTTGCGTATGCCTGTGAGCGAGAACACCTGGAAGCCGCCACTGTCGGTGAGGATGGGGCGGTCCCAGCCGTTGAATTGGTGGAGTCCGCCGGCTGCCTTGAGCACGTCGAGTCCGGGACGGAGATAGAGGTGATAGGTGTTGCCCAGGATGATTTGCGCCTTCACCTGTTCTTTCAGTTCGCTGAAGTGCACGCCCTTCACGCTGCCGCAGGTGCCCACGGGCATGAATATCGGGGTGAGTATCTGGCCGTGGTCGGTGGTGATCACACCTGCCCGCGCGTCGCTGGCGTTGTCTGTATGTTGCAGTTCAAATTTCATGTCTTTGCCGTTAGTCTTTTTTCTTTTCTTCTCCGACGGTAAGCGTCACGGGGTTGTCCACCATCTCGTCGGTGAGGGCGAAGTCCCACACTTCCTCCACGTTCTCCACATAGTGGAAGTTCACACCTTTAATATACACGGGTTCTATCTCCTCGATGTTCTTGCGGTTTTCCTTGCACATCACGATGTCGGTGATGCCGGCGCGCTTGGCAGCGAGTATCTTCTCCTTGATTCCGCCCACGGGGAGCACTTTGCCCCTGAGGGTGATCTCGCCTGTCATGGCGGTGTGGGCTCTCACCTTGCGCTGGGTCAGTGCCGAGGCGATGGAGGTGGCGATGGTGATGCCGGCAGAGGGGCCGTCTTTCGGGGTGGCTCCTTCGGGCACGTGGATGTGGATGTTCCATTCGTTGAACACGCGGTAGTCTACGCCGAGTTTGTCGATGTGGGCTTTCACGTATTCGAGGGCTATCACGGCGCTCTCTTTCATCACGTCGCCCAGGTTGCCGGTCAGCGTCAGCTTGTTGCCCTGTCCCTTGCTCAGCGAGGTCTCGATGAAGAGTATTTCGCCGCCCACGCTGGTCCATGCCAGTCCGGTCACCACGCCGGCATACTGGTTTCCTTGGTAGATGTCGCGATAGAAGGGTGGTTTGCCGAGCAGGTCTTCGATCATCGCGGGGGTGATCTTCTCGCAGGGCAGGGCGCCGTCCATGGCTTTCTTGAAGGCGAGCTTGCGCAGGGTCTTGTTGATCTGCTTCTCCAGTTGGCGCACGCCGCTCTCGCGGGTGTACTGCTCGATGATCTTCTCGATAGACGTCTTGTCAAACTTCAGTTTCTTCTCGTCGTCGAGTCCTGTGTTCTGCTTCTCGCGTGGGATGAGGTGGCGCTTGGCTATCTCATATTTCTCCTCGGTGATGTAGCCGCTCAGCTCGATGATTTCCATGCGGTCGAGTAGGGGGCGAGGGATGGTGTTGAGGTCGTTGGCGGTGGCAATGAAGAGCACCTTCGACAGGTCGTAGTCCACATCGAGATAGTTGTCGTGGAAGGCATTGTTCTGTTCGGGGTCGAGCACTTCGAGCAGCGCCGACGAGGGGTCGCCGTTCACATTGTTGTTGGTCACCTTGTCTATCTCGTCGAGGATAAACACGGGGTTGCTCGCCCCGGCTTTCTGCATGCTCTTGATAATGCGTCCGGGCATGGCGCCGATATAGGTGCGGCGGTGTCCGCGTATCTCTGCCTCGTCGTGCAGACCGCCGAGCGACACGCGCACATACTTGCGGTGCATGGCGTCGGCAATGCTCTTGCCCAAACTCGTCTTGCCCACGCCCGGAGGACCATAGAGGCAGAGGATGGGCGACTTCAAATCGCCGCGCAAGCTGAGCACGGCTATGTATTCGAGTATGCGCTCCTTCACCTTGTCCATGGCGTAGTGGTCGCGGTCGAGCACCTTCTGGGCGTGCTTGATGTCGAGGTCGTCTTTCGTATAGATGCCCCACGGCAGCGCCACCATGGTCTGGAGATAGTTGAGCTGTATGCTGTAGTCGGGGCTTTGGGGGTTATAGGTTTCCAACTTGCCCAACTCCTTCTCGAAGGTCTTGCCGATTTCCTTGGGCCACTTCATGTGCTCCGCCTTCTCTTTGAGTTCCTTGATTTCGGGCGAAGCGGCATCGTTGCCCAGCTCCTTCTTGATGTTCTTCATCTGCTGCTGCAGGAAGTATTCGCGCTGCTGCTCGTCGAGGTCTTCGCGCGTCTTCGACACGATGTTGTCTTTCAGCGTGAGCAGTTGCAGTTGCTGGTAGATGTATTTCATCAGCAGGAAGAGGCGGCTCTTCACAGAGGATGTTCTGAGCAACTTGATCTTGTCAGACACGCTGAAGGGGAAGTTGCAGCTCAAGTAGTTCACCAACACCTGAGGATTGCTGATGTTCTTCACGCCAAACTGCGCCTCGTTGGGCAGGTTCTCGTCGCGGGCAATATATTCGAGCGAACTGTTGCGCAACTCGTCGAGGGCTGTCTTCACCTCTTGGTCTTTCTCGTCGAGCGTGTCGTTGTGGAGCGGCTCCACGTCGCCCATGAAGTAGGGTGTGGAGGCGATGATGTTGTTCAGTCGGCAACGTCCCAGTCCCTGCACGATGACGGACAAATTGTCCGAACCGGGGATTTCGAGCACCTTGATCAGTTTGGCATACACACCCATGGTGTAGACGTCTTTCTTTTCGGGATGCTCTCTGTTGGAGTCTTTCTGGCAGAACAAAGCGAACGATGTGCCTGGGTTATCTTCCAGGTGCTTGATGAGGTTGAGGCTCACCTCTCGCCCGATGAGGATGGGGGCAATGACGCCAGGAAAAAGCACGAAATTGCGTGTGAACAATATGGGGGTGGGTTGGGGATAGTCGTCTGCCTGCAGGAGCTTTGACAGGTCGCCTTCAAAGTCGGCGATCATTTGGAATGCGTTGTTGCTCGTATTCATTTGTCTTCAGTTTGTCTTCTCTATCTTGTTTTCGATTTTCTCTTACTTGTGTGCGACGTGCGCTACTTTGTATGGTGCAAAGGTACAAAAAATAATCGACATTCGCGCCTTTTTATGCCAATAGAATGCGTTAAAAAGAAAAACCGCTCAGACTTTTCTTCCCTGTCACGCACTTTTTTACCTCTGTAACGCCTCTTTTTGGGCTGTTTTTCGGGGTAAAACATAGACAGCAAATATCGTGCCAAAAGAAAATAGTTTACATATTGTATGGCTGTTTTGAGGCGGATTGTGTAAATAATTTTTGTGCATGATGATTGTAGAAGGCAGACTAAACACTCGTAGGAGGCAGAGATAGCATATCTCAAAGGCATATCTGCGCAAGCGTAGTAGGGCTGGCGCCCCCGCCTGCCCCTTAGCGCATGTGTGAATGGCGTGACAAGTGTCTTATCAACTTCACTGTTGTTCTTCACGGTTGCTCGGGATTTGCAATCCCGAGCTTGGTAATGTCATGGGATTTGTAATCCCAGTATACATCCTCGTGTTAATGCACTTGCTTGTTGGGATTACAAATCCCATGGAGTATGCAGCTTCGGGATTGCAAATCCCGAAGA
>CAVKQP010000192.1:0-3906 GCA_963658165.1 Clostridium sp. CAG:302
ACCGCTAAGTCGCTGATGCAGCAAGAAAAACATGGAATAGGGGTCAAAGTTGGGCTAAGTTCCGACATGAAGTGCATAGCGAATGCAAAGGTCGCATTTTTCCGCTAAAGTTCCGTGTACCAAATGAAATTTGCAAATAACGGATATTGAAAAACAATAAGTTGCAAATAAACAAGGCGAAAAATCATTGAATTTATTGGTAGGGGTAAAGTTGGGATAAAATTCCCGAACGTCCCTAACTTACCGGATGGCAACCTGTGTTGCACCATAGCCATACTCTTGGAAGGATGCGTCTTGATAAGTGTATGTTTTGTATTTATAAGTAAGCTCATGAATGATAGCACGGCGAAGCACACCTTCTCCCTTGCCGTGTATAAACACGATTTTCTGCCCCTTGTTCCCAGCATAATCAGCCAACGTATCTCTAAACACCTTCAACTGATAGTCTAGGATATCCTTGGGACTCAAACCCGCTGTGTTGTCAAGCAGCTCGTCTGCGTGCAGATCCACCACAACAGTATTATCCATATCTCGGTGACGGATGTAGGGCGAGTTTTTGAGATTGACCTTGCTTTGCGTGTCGGCATAGCGGCGCACCAACTGGTCGCGTTGCTCCTGGGTCGGCTCAATGTCCTTTTGTATTTCCCGGGCGCTCCTATACATTTCACGCTTCAATTGTTTCGGATCAATTACCAAAGAGCGGGTAGGTGTATCATTGGCGACGATTGTGAAGAGCAGGCATGGCACCTCGAAGAACTGAGAATCCTGGAAGGTGTGGACCTTGTAGAACTTTACGGGGTCCACACGCAGTTGCACATCGACCACAGGTTTCATGGGAAACGCCTTATCACGCTTATACGCAATCATTTGCACAGACAACCTGTCAAGCCTATTGATTTCGTCCCGTCCAATCTCATCAAGAAATAGTTTCGTGTTAGGGTCCACCTCACCTTGAAATTGCAAGTTCCAACTATTCCCCTCAGCTGAGGCCACAGCGTACTGCATATAATAATTGCTGTCGTTGACTAGATAAACCTCAAAACGCGGATTATTGATTTGCTTGATGTCAAGTGGCACAAATGCAATATAGGCAGAGAGCTGATTGCCTCCCTTACGTTCATCAGCATGTCTATGGTAGGTCATTTGCTTGGCGTCATCAACCTGATCCGCCTCTTCCAAGTCCACTTTCTCATCTTGGCCATCCCTAAGCATGGAGCTAATGGAACGATTTCCATGGCTAAGGGGCGTCTCTTGAGCTTTACGCTCATCATTCTCAGCCTTACGGGTGATGGCACGAGCAACAGAGTAATCATCTTGCTCTACTACTACAACTTCATTGATAGCAGTGGGAATTTGAAAACCATCTTCGTCCTCCACTAGCACAATATTTTTTCCTTGGAAGCCTGCAACTTTACCGCCCCCAACCTCACTCAAAAATCTAACTTTATCTCCAATCTTCATAATGATTACAACTATTAAGGTATAAGCAAACTTGAATCGCCATAGCTAAGAAAGCGAAAATCGTGCATGAGCGCATAATCATAGACCTTACGCCAGTCGCCCTTCAGGAACGCACTCACCAAGAGGAGCAACGTGCTTTGGGGTTGGTGGAAATTGGTCACGAGCATCTTCACAATCTTATACGAGTAGCCAGGAGCGATGATAATCTGCGTGCTGGAATGCAAAGCCTCTAACCCATCACGATTCAGATAATCAAGAAGGTTACGAATAGACTGCTCTACGCTCAATGGGACGCCATTAACAAACACCAATCCCCGTTCATCATGGGGAAGGTCGTAAGGTTCCCACTGACTCACATGCAAATCATCTTCAGTTGCATTGGAATCCATCGCCAGCTTTACGCCCATATAGTAAAGGCTCTCCAATGTGCGCACACTTGTTGTTCCCACAGCGATGACAGCGCATCCGTGTTCCAAGAGACGTTCGAATGTATGGCGATGGACAACAATATACTCCGTGTGCATGTGGTGTCCCTCAATCTCTAGGCTCTTGACAGGCTTGAATGTTCCAGCTCCCACGTGCAGAGTCACTTCATCACAGATAATACCATGTTTGCCTAAATCTTGCAACACGACATCCGTAAAATGCAGTCCTGCCGTAGGGGCAGCGACGCTTCCCTTGATTTTGGAGTAGACCGTTTGATACGTGCTTTTGTCGCTTTCCTGCGTATCCCTATTCAAGTAGGGAGGAATAGGCAACTCGCCTACGGCCTCTAATATATCAGCAAAATTCACATCTTCATTGTCCCACTCAAAATCAACCCAGTAATTGGTCCCCCCAATCTTCTCCGACACTTTGCTGCGGTCAATCGTTACTGAGAGCGTCAGCTGTCTACCTTTGATGTCAAAGAAACGTTTCAACGAGCCTTCTTTCCACTTCTTAAGGTTTCCAACCATACAAAGCCAGCTGCACCTACCTGTCGTTTGGAACATTTGCTCATAATCGGCAGGGATAGCAGGCTCCATGAGGAATACTTCTATCAAGGCTCCTGTCTCCTTTCGAAAATGAAGCCGTGCCTGAATCACCCGGGTGTTGTTGAACACCATGAGCGCTCCCAACGGCAGATGCAAAGGCAAATTGTAAAACAAGTCGTCTGTAATTTCTCCATGTTGGTAAACTAAAAGCTTGCTGTGATCGCGTTGCGACAAGGGGAATTTTGCTATGCGCTCATCTGAGAGCTCATAGTTATAATCACTAATATGTATATGTTTTGTGTCAATCATGAGTATAACTGTTATTGAAATAATTGAATAGTATAAAGAGACCCTATGACCGCAACAGCCAAAGTAAGCACCATGACCGATACGATCATATTAATGTCATCCTTACTATAGCCCGTACAGGTGTATTGGGTGGAGATGTAGTTTTGCTTGGGGCTTATATTAAAATAGACTTTGAAAAAAACAAGATAAGATAAACATCCCGCCATTGCTCCCCAAGCAAAGCCGCACAACACGTCTCCCGGGTAATGAACTCCCAAGTAAAGGCGTGTCCAGCCATTCAGCAGGGACCACAACAACATGCTGACAGTAATAATGCGGTCTCTTACCAAAAGCGAGAAGAATACCGCCAGCGACATAGTGTTGGCGGAATGAGCCGAAAAGAAACTAAAGCCAGCGCCTCGATAGTTGCCTACGGTGTCAACAGTATATTTTATTATAGTGTCGTTAGATGGCCTCAAACGACCAACTAAAGGTTTCACAACACCCTCAGCCACTCCGTCTGCAAGCAAAATGCACAGGGAAGCGCACCCAACGACAAGCATAATTTGAGTCATCGTCTCATTGTTTTTCATGACAAGCACAAACAACACCACATACAAAGGAATCCAAGTGATGCCAGATGTCAACATCATGACAAGATTATCAAGAAACAACGATCCATTCCCATTGAACCATGTCAGCAGTTCCTGGTCAAGAACTATCAACCCATCCATTTCTATTCAAACATTAACAAAATCCTATAGCCGCCCACTTAAATTTGCTCGATCACATCAATAGGTATCCACCCTTCGCGCCCGTCTGCCAACTTGATGCCCCTCCATTGTTTCATGCTACAATCTGTTACATCCACACGTGTTCCCTCATGAAGCACAAACTCATCGCCCCCCTTCGCGTCAGGCGTCTTTTTTACGTTGACAGATGGAGACATGATGATGGCACCACTATGTTTATCTATCATTTTCTTCTGTTGGTAAGCGAAGAGATTGGACAACAAGAAGACGATGAGAAAGCTGGCACTTCCGAAAAAGCCTATCTTACGAATGACAAGTCGGGGCGCAAAGAGGTAAGCCAGCAACAGCAAGAGTGAGAGCAACAAGCAAACGACAGACAAGGTCGCCCACGTGTCAATGCTCCACAATTTGACTAATGAGTGATACCATGT
>CAVKQP010000193.1:0-3895 GCA_963658165.1 Clostridium sp. CAG:302
ATATGGAACTGCTCACACCGCGTAGTCAGTCGGCAGCCCCCGAACAACCTGCGACATCGACCAAAGAACAGCAACAGGCTGCTGCCGCAGATGCCAACAACTTACCATTTTAAAAATGGACTTATCCTATATTATATCGACATTTAGCGAGGTGCATCTCATGCCCCTCACATGGAATATCATCATAGCAGCCGTCTTGGCTGCTTTGTTGCTTATGGTTTCGGCGTTCGCCAGTGGTTCCGAAATCGCCTTTTTCAGTCTTTCTCCAACCGACCTTAACGCACTCGATCCAGAGCGTTACAGTCGTGACAAGAGCATTGTGCAACTTCGTGAAGACAGTGAACGAACCCTTGCTACCATCTTGATTACCAACAATTTCGTCAATGTGATGATCATCATGGTGTGCAACTATGTGTTTGGCAAACTGGTTGACTTCGGCCATGCTGTAGTCTTGCAGTTCTTCTGCATCACCGTGTTGCTCACCTTCCTGCTGCTTCTCTTCGGCGAAATCATGCCCAAGGTGTATAGCCGACAGTCTCCCTTGAAGTTCTGCCGTACGGTTGTCCCAGGCATATTGTTCTGCCGAAAACTCTTCTGGCCCATAGAAACGATACTCATCAAAAGCGGTATCGTGGCGGAAAAGTTTATTAAAAAGGAAAACCACGTGCTTAGCGTGGACGATTTGGAGCAGGCTCTCGAACTCACAGACAAGGACGACATCAAGGACGAACAGACCATGCTGAAGGGCATCATACGCTTTGGCGACGAAACAGCCAAGGAGGTGATGACCAGCAGACAGGACATTGTCGATGTGGACATACGCAGTCCGTTCTCAGAAGTGATCAAGTCGATTGTGGAAAACAACTATAGTCGCATTCCTGTCTATCAGGATAACACCGACAACATCCGTGGTGTGCTCTACATTAAAGACCTTCTGCCACATCTCGGCAAGTCGGATTCGTTCCGATGGCAGAGCTTGATACGTCCGCCATACTTCGTTCCGGAAACCAAAAAGATAGATGATTTGCTGCGCGATTTCCAAGAGAACAAGGTGCACATAGCCATTGTAGTCGACGAGTTCGGCGGCACAAGTGGCTTGGTCACGCTGGAAGACATACTCGAAGAAATAGTAGGAGAAATCAACGACGAGTATGATGAGGATGAGGTGACCTACACCAAGCAGAGCTACAACACCTATGTGTTTGAAGGAAAAACCCTGTTGAGCGATTTTTGTCGCATCTTGAACATCGACGACGCTACGTTTGACGAGGTGGAGGGCGATGCCGACACCTTGGCAGGACTGTTGCTCGAAATCAAGGGCGACTTCCCGAGCATTCATGAACGCATCGTGTATAAGAACTTCACATTTGAGATAGTTGCCATAGAAGAGCGACGCATCAGTAGGGTAAAGGTGGTTGTGGAACCTCATACCGCTGAAGCTAAGGATGATAACAAATAGAACTGACACCATGCCACTCCTTTCCATCGAAGAAATAAAGCCCGGCGTCAGGTTGGGAATATGGCGCATGGAACCAAGCGCAGCCGACTTGTTGGCACTCTATCCTGCGTTTGGCGACTTAGTAGAAGGCGGAATAAAATCGACGCAACGCCAATTGGAAAGGTTGTCGGTGGCGGCTTTGGTGTGCGAGATGACAGGGTGCGATTGTCCACACATCGGACATCAGTCCAATGGAGCACCCACTTTTGAAAGTTATCACATCAGCATCAGTCATACGCGAGGCTTTGCTGCCGTAATTTTATCTGCCGACCACGAAGTGGCAGTCGACATTGAGTATCCTTCAGATAGGGTAGAGCGCATTGCTTCGAAGTTTATACGCGCAGACGAACAAGATGATTCAACAGATAGATTGCTGGTGAATTGGTGTGCCAAAGAAACGGTATATAAACTGTTGAACGGCGAAGACTTACAGTTTTTCGACATGCGCTTGCATCCGTACGAGATGAGAAAAGAGGGAACAGTCTGCGTGGAGGACTTGAAAAATCCACGTATGGTCGATGTAAACTATCGCAAGACGGAAGACTACATCATCACTTATTCTTGTCTTTCTTGAGTTTCTTGAGTCTTCGTTTGGCTTCTGGGTTATCGGGAAAAAGTTTGAGGGCTTTCTCATAGTTGGCAATGGCAGCATCCTCCATATGCTCCTTTTCACACTCCTTGCCCAATACGACATATTCCACCGACAACTTTTTCAAGAACTTGTTGCGCTCGGCAAGTTCTTCCTTCAGTATTTTGTTTTCTTCGCGCAAGGTGTTAACCACATTCAGCTTCCGTCTGATGAGTCGCTTAGCCTGCGGTTTTTCTATGTCGTAACGGCTATGGATGGCTTGGAAAAAGTTGCGTAGACATTCGTCCATGTCGCCCTTGTCGAAGGCTGCAACCGCTTGACTATATTCGATGTCTGCCTTCGATTCACTCAACGCCTTATTGATGAGCGACGTATCATTATAGCTTCGGGCAAAGTTGCTCACTTCCGACTTGACGAAAACGTCGCTTCTTCGAATGGGTTCAGCCAAACTGATGCCCTCAAGACTGGTGCATCGGCTCAGCGCTACGTAGGTTTGTCCGCTGGCAAACACGCCACTCGAAAAGTCTATCTTCACACTTTTAAATGTGAGTCCTTGACTCTTGTGCACGGTGATAGCCCATGCCAGCTTAAGCGGAAACTGCACATACGTGCCGAGTTCTTCCTCGTCTATCTTCTGTTCTTTCTCGTTATAGGTATATTTAACGTTGCTCCACGCCTCCCTTTCTACGTCGAACTCTGTACCTTCCTCGGTCTGTACGGTCAAGATACCGTCTTCTTCCGATATGCCAGTAATGACACCCAACGTGCCGTTCACCCACCTTTTCTCCATGTCGTTCTTAATGAAGAGCACTTGAGCACCCACTTTAAGCTCCAATTCCATGGGCACTGGCAAACTGCTTTCGGGGAATTCGCCCTTGATTTGTCCATAGAAAACAGACGGAGTTCCAGGCAGTTCGTCGAGCTTACCCTTGTTGATATAGTCTACGGTGTCGCGTTTGGTAGAAAGCGTGATGCTCAGTTTGTTGCCATTACTCCCCAATTGGGCACCCACCTGTCGGTTGAGCACATTGAGTTCGCCCATGCTTACTTGGTTGGTTCTGATATGGTTGAGAATGTTGACAAACTCGCGGTCGGTCTGCCTATACACCTTGGTCAATTCGATACTGACCAATCGCATCTCGCGAAAGACGAGTGCATCGAAGAAATAGGGGGATGGATAGAACTGTCTGAGCAGTTGGCGGTCGTCTTCTTTGACCACGGGCTCCAACTGAAAGATGTCGCCCACGAGCAGCAACTGCTTGCCTCCAAATGGCTCACGCATATTTCGGGAATACACACGAAGCACCTTGTCGATGAAGTCGATGATGTCTGCGCGCACCATACTAATCTCATCGATGATGATCAGTTCCACCTCTTTGATGATTTTACACTTCTCCCGATTGTATTTCAACGTATCCCGAATGTTCTTCGGGGTGTAGCGCGTGTCGTTGGGGAGTAGGGGATAGAACGGCACTTTGAAGAAGCTGTGTATCGTACTCCCGTTCACATTGATGGCAGCAATGCCAGTAGGAGCAAGCACGATGGCTTTCTTCTTGGTGTTTTTGAATATGTAGCGCAGAAAAGTAGATTTACCCGTGCCCGCCTTTCCAGTGAGGAAAAGCGAGCGACGGGTAAATTTTATCAGTTGAATTGCGGCTTGCAATTCTTTGTTTTCAAGGTCTATGTGATCTTCCAAAGCTCTTTCGTGTGGACGTTAGAAATCGTCTAATGTCATTTTCTGTTCCGCCGGCTTCTTGGGTTCTTGCTTTTCTCCCTCGGCGGGTTTGTTGTGTTCAGCATGCTTGGAG
>CAVKQP010000194.1:0-3879 GCA_963658165.1 Clostridium sp. CAG:302
CATGTATTCTTTTTGCGCCATTGGCGAAAATAATACTTTTTAAAAAGCTTATGATATACGTCGTACTGATTACAATAGTTCAGTACACGTTCAATGTTTGCATATTCTGCTTGGGAAATATGGCAGTGCATTCTTATGCTTACCAAAAGCATCGTCAACGCTTCGTGGATATACCGATACAGGTTGTCTTTCATCACTGATGGCAACGCTTGAAGATTCAATGTATCCAAATATTCAAACATACAAATCACGACCTTACTAATATGGCTAAGGTTCATATACAGTGACTTCATATTTGTACTATTTCCTTCTCGTTCAAGAAGGTAATTATATAAATAGATGTCATAGATTACCATTGTGCGAGCTTGTATCAACGGCACCATGCAATAGAGCATATCTGTATAACAGATACCAGTAGGCAAAACCAGCTTTGTCTCTCTCAGTATTTCCGTCTTATAAGTCATACTGTGCATATTGAACTCCACATCCTTGGAATGGTCTGAGATAGAGAACTGGTGAATATTATATACTTTGCCGTATTCTACATTCTTGATTGGTCTGTATTTTTTTTGCAGCACGTCGTGCTTGTCGTTTTTCGCTTCCACTCGCAATGTCACAACCAAGTCTGCATCACAATGTAAGAGCTTTTCAACAAAGGCATCCAATGCCTCTGTCTCAAACCAATCATCCGCATCAAGAATACGAAAATAAGTGCCACGCGCCATAGACATTGCAACATTCAGACAAGAACCATAATGTCCATTTTCCTTGTCTACAACGACCACACTATCGGGATATTGATCTTTATACTTATGTGCTATTTCTGACGTTTTGTCTTTGCTGCCATCATTGACAACGATTATTTCGATATCAGACAGATATCTGGATGCTGTAAGTTTCTTTAAGTTACCATCCAGAAATTTCTCCATATTATAAGATGGAATTACAACTGATAATACGTAGTTATGTTCATTCATGCTTCTTTCCATTTTATTTATAGGCAACAATCATCGTCAGAGAGTGAATTTTCAAAAGATTCTATCATAATGTCTTTGTAATATACAATCAACTTCACATCTTTAAAATCCTTGCATGATGCCTCTTGCTTTTAATCTTTTTTAATATTCTTATTCCCCGAAGAACTTCTTAATCTTTTCCCATGCCGTGGGATGCCAACTGTGGGCACAGAGATGGACGGCATAGGATGCGGGGGTCACCTCGTGCTTGTTGCCTGCAAATATCTCGGAACGATATATCATCACATCGTCACGCAGGGATTGGTCTATGTCTTTATATATGAAACCGTATTTCTCTGCCACTTGGGCATAAATCATCGGCGAGACGACATTGGTCAGAAGTGTGCCGTCGGCGTTGATGAAGTTGTGGTGCTCATACCACTCCAACACGTCTGCCACAAACTGGTTACCTGCCTCTGCTCCCATCACGGCTGCCTGTATCTGGATGCCCGACACAAAGCCTTCCTTGATGCGATGCCCTGCAGCGTCTATCATCTCCATGGAGTGGTCTTTTTCTATCTGCGTGGGATGATACTCTAGCGACGACATAAACTTGTGATTCAACAATGGGTCAAGCTGCTTCAATATCTTCACATCCGAATCGAGATAGATGCCTCCCTCATGATAGAGGGCATACATGCGGATATAGTCTGCCGCAAAAGCCCACTTGCGCTGCTCGTATGCCTCTTTGACAAAGGGCACACGATTGATGTCGAAGTTGTGGGTATTCCACACCTTGATTTCATAGTCGGGCAACACCTTGCGCCACGTGGCCATACATTTCTTGATTTCCCGTGGAAATGGGTCGTCACTCAACCAGCAATAATGTATCTTCTTCGGTATCATTCTTGTCTTCTATTTCTTCAGTTTTTGTTTCAGTTCGTCTTTCCGTTGTTGCTGTCTTTCCATCTTTTCAAGATAGCTCAATGCCTCGGCATAAGCATCTGTTTCATTCCAGCCGCGCAACTGCGCATAGCGGCGAATGATATATTCATAGAGGTCGCGCCGATGGGTGGTGGTCGAAAGATTCTTCTGGCTTTGTTGCTTTGTCGGCATTCCTTTGCAGAAATGCGAGCGGTTGATGTCTATCACCGTGAAATGCACACTGCCATCTGGTCGTTGCTCATAGAGGAAATTGCCGAAATTCAAATCTCCGTGCAAGATTCCATGGCGATGCATTTGAAGGATAAAGTCGGTCACGGCATCTGCCAAGGGCTTGTTGAGTGCAGGTTCTTCTACCAAGTCATGAAAGACAGGAGGATGCAAACATTCAAGCGACACGAAATAACCTATCGTGAACAGTCCGTGGGTACGCTCTTCGATGTATGCCACCTCATGTGGAGTGTCTATGCCTCGTTCGCGGAAGGCACGTGCATAGCGATAGGCACGCGCTGCCTTTGAGGGGCGAAAGAAACTATAAACCACTCGTTGCACCCAATTTACCCGCTTATATCGCTTTACCACCAATGCTTGCTTGCCCACCATGAAACTGCGCACCTCATTGCGACCGGCATGGAGCAAGGTTCCTTGTTGTTCCGCAAAACTATGCGGAACAGTGACGACAAAATCCTTAACAGATTCATAGTCGCCATTTATATAATAGGTGAAATTACCTTTCTTTATCTTTGTCGTATTCTCTTTCATGTTTACCAAATATTGCGCCACCCGATGGGTCATCGCATCATCTGTTCATATACCCCAAGCACTTGCCTTGCCACACTTGTATTCTCAAAACGTTTCACATATTCCTTGCTGCGCTCGATGCGTTGCTCCCTGTCTGCTACGCCAGGGAGCACTTGGCGCAAGGCTGCAGCCATTCCTTCCACATCGCCTGGCGCTACATAGAGGTTGTCTGGTCCTCCGGCTTCTTCCAAGCAACTGCCTGTACAAGCGACCACTGGCAACCCACTTTGTATGGCCTCAATGATAGGAATTCCGAAACCTTCATATACAGAAGGATAGGCACAGGCTTCCGCCTGTTGATAAAGGGCGGGCAAATCTTCCGATGGCACACCATGGAAGAAATGAATCTTGCGTTCCAGCGCATGACTCACCACATATTTCTTCACCTCTGTGGTATAGGCAGTAGGGCGTCCCACTACGACCAAGTGTAGGTCTTCAGGCAGATGGTTCATCGCCTGCACGGCTTGCAAGATGTTCTTGCGCCGCTCTATGGTGCCCACATTGATGATATATCGATCGGGCAACTGGTATTTAGCTTTCGCCGCTTGCAGATGGTCTGGTGTCTCACGCTGCTTGAACCGTGTGCCACAACTCTGATAAATCACATCGATCTTGTCCTCGCTCACACCGCCATAATACATGATGTCACGCTTCGTGCACTCACTGATCGCAATGATGCGTTGTGCTTCCTTACAGGTCCACCAAAACTTAGCTGCATATATCTTTGCATCAACCCAATGATAGAATTCAGGATGACGCATGAAAATCAAGTCGTGGATGGTCACCACGGTCTTGATGCCATGTTGCACGGCACACATAGGCAACTCACCGGAAAGTCCGTGATAGATGTCCACACCATCGTGCTCCAATTCGCGCACAATGCCATAGGAGCGCCATGTCGCCTTCCCCAACCAACTTTTCTTTCCTTGAGGATATACCAAATTCACGTGAGGCAAGGTGTCCACCTGATGGCGGAAGTCATCACGCCCCTTGTCGGGAGCATAAAGGCGCAAAGAGGTATCATCGCCCACGATTTGCGACATATCGCTCACAAGTGTGCGGCCATAAGCTCCCAGTCCCGTACCATTGCGCAACATGCGCTTGGCATCATATCCTATAATCATTGCCTTCCCCAACCAACTTTTCTTTCCTTGAGGATATACCAAATTCACGTGAGGCA
>CAVKQP010000195.1:0-3866 GCA_963658165.1 Clostridium sp. CAG:302
ATTTCTTGATTGATATTCCGTGTAACCCATATTGCCTTGGAGTACCTGACATGAAAGATGACATGAAAGATGACATGAAAGATGACATGAAAGATGACATGAAAGAATTCTCTGACATACAGAAGATTATAGTATCTTCTATATTGAATAATAATAAAATAACAATTCCAGAATTGGCAAAAAAGAGTGGTATGTCGATTAGTAAAATTAATAGAGAAATAAAGATTCTACGTGAAGACTTCCACGTTCTTAAACGTGAGGGGGGACGTAAGGAAGGCTCCTGGATAATTGACTTATTACAAATATAGACAATAAAAGCGCTCATAGTGAGCGCTTTTATTGTTTGTGATATCATATGAGTGTTGCTAAGCAGCAAGCACTTGCTTAGAACTCTGCTGTCTTGGGAGTGCGTGGGAACGGTATGACGTCGCGGATGTTCTGCATACCTGTCACGAAGAGGATGAGACGCTCGAAGCCAAGACCAAAACCACCGTGAGGGCACGATCCGTACTTGCGGGTGTCGAGATACCACCACATATCCTTCATCGGGATGTTGCGCTCGGCAATCTCGTTCATCAACTTGTCATAGTTCTCCTCACGAACACTACCACCGATGATCTCACCAATCTGTGGGAAGAGCACATCGGTGCCCTGAACGGTCTTGCCGTCCTCGTTGATCTTCATATAGAATGCCTTGATCTCCTTCGGATAGTCGGTCATGATGACGGGCTTCTTGAAGTGCTCCTCTACGAGATAGCGCTCATGCTCGCTCGCCAAGTCCATACCCCACGATACGGGGAACTCAAACTTATGGCCGTTCTTGACTGCTTCCTCAAGGATCTTGACACCCTCGGTGTAGGGCAGACGAACGAAGTCGTCGGCAACTACCGACTTCAAGCGCTCGATAAGTCCCTTGTCGATCATCTTGTTGAGGAACTCAAGGTCGTCCTGACAGTTGTCGAGAGCCCACTGCACGCAATACTTGATGAAGTCTTCCTCCAGATCCATCAAGTCTTCCATGTCGATGAATGCCACCTCAGGCTCAATCATCCAGAACTCTGCAAGGTGACGCGGCGTGTTGCTGTTCTCGGCACGGAATGTGGGGCCGAAGGTGTAGATCTGTCCCAATGCCGTAGCGCCCAATTCGCCCTCGAGCTGTCCGCTCACGGTGAGGCTGGTCATCTTGCCGAAGAAGTCGTCGTCATAGGTAATCTTTCCGTCCTCACCCTTCTTCAGGTCGTAGAGGTTCTTGGTGGTTACCTGGAACATCTGACCTGCACCCTCACAGTCGCTCGCTGTGATGAGCGGTGTGTGGAAGTAGAAGAAACCACGATCGTGGAAGAACTTATGGATGGCGATTGCCATGTTGTGGCGGATGCGGAACACGGCTCCGAAGGTGTTGGTGCGCAGACGCAGATGAGCGTACTGACGCATGTATTCAAAGCTCTGTCCCTTCTTCTGCATCGGATAGTCGCTACCGCAAGGTCCATAGATCTCCAATTGCTGGCACTGAATCTCTACGGTCTGACCCTTGCCCTGACTCTCTACCAACTCGCCCACTACATGGATGCAAGAGCCGGTGGTTACCTGCTTAAGCAAATCGTCGTCGACCGTTGAGGGATCGACCACGATTTGTATGTTGTTGATTGTAGAGCCGTCGTTAACTGCGATGAAGTCGACAGCCTTGCTGCTGCGGTGCGTGCGCACCCATCCCTTCACGTCGACAACGCTGCCGAAGTCGGTACGCTTCAGCAAGTCTACAACCTTAGTTCTGCGTTTCTTTTCCATTCTATTATTGTGTTTATGTGTTACTCAAAAGCGCCCATGCGCAACATCTCCACTTCCTTCTCAGTGAGGAAGCGCCAGTCGCCACGGCGGAGATTTTTCTTGGTAAGGCCAGCAAACTGTACGCGGTCGAGTTTCACCACACGATAGCCGAGGCTCTCGAAGATGCGGCGCACGATGCGGTTCTTGCCGCTGTGGATCTCAATGCCCACCTGACTCTTGTCCGTATCGCTTGCATACTCGATGGCATCTGCATGCACCTCACCGTCATCGAGCGTGATGCCGTCTGCAATCTGCTGCAAGTCGTGAGCGGTGACGTTCTTGTCGAGGTATACATGGTAAACCTTCTTCTTCAAGAACTTCGGATGCGTGAGCTTGCTTGCCAAGTCGCCATCGTTGGTGAGCAGAAGCACACCTGTGGTGTTGCGGTCGAGACGACCTACGGGATAGATGCGCTCAGGACAAGCGTCCTTCACCAAGTCCATCACAGTCTTGCGCTGCTGTGGATCATCGCTTGTGGTCACGGTGTCCTTGGGTTTGTTGAGCAATACATATACCTTCTTCTCGATAGATACGGGCTGGTCGTGGAACTTCACCTCATCACCGCGGAGCACCTTGGTGCCGAGTTCTGTCACCACATTGCCATTAACCGTCACCACACCTGCCTGGATGAACTCATCAGCCTCACGACGGCTGCATACACCTGCGTTGGCAAGATACTTGTTCAGACGGATGGGCTCGTTGGGATCGATATGGTCTTCCTTATACTCGATGCGCTTCTTCATGCTATATTTCGCATTGGGATCATATCCCGGAGTATGCTGCTGATAGCCGCGGTTGTTGTAGCCGCCACGATTGTTGTAACCACCGCGGTTGTTATAGCCACCACGGTTGTTGTAGCCGCCTTGCTGACGGGGCTGATAGCCGCCATCCTGACCGCCATTATTGAAACGAGGACGATAGCCACCCTGCTGGCGAGGCTGATAGCCTCCCTGCTGACGGGGCTGGTAGCCACCCTCTTGATTGCCACTGTTGAAACGGGGACGATAGCCACCCTGCTGGCGAGGCTGATAGCCACCCTCCTGACGAGGCTGATAGCCACCCTCCTGACGAGACTGGTAACCACCCTGACGAGGTTGATAGCCACCCTGACGGGGCTGGTAACCGCCATTGTTGAAGCGAGGACGATAGCCGCCACGCTGCTGCATGCCGCCATTGTTCTGCTGGAGTCCTGCGCCAAAACCTTCTGGGCGGAACTCGCTGTCGTCACTGTTGGACTGAATAGGTCTGTTGGGTGTATAAGACGCACGTTGTCCATGAATACGCGGACGCATGGGGCGTCCATTGTGATAGTCACGCTGCTGATACCCTCCAGAAGGAGTGTTAGGCTTGTAGCCATCGCGGCTGTTGTCGCTCTGCGAAGGAGTCAACTCTTTGTTTTCGTTTTCGATATCCATAATTCTTTTCTCGTTAATAGCCTCACGGCTGGGTTAGTGCTAAATATAAATATATAACAAATTAAATTCCTGTATAGTTGTGTGGGGTGATGGCCATCAGTTCTGCCTTTACCTCGTCGTTCACGTCAAGCTGCTGGATGAACTCGTGGATGGTCTCCTCGGTCATCGCCTTGTTGGTGCGGGTCAGTGCTTTCAGTGCCTCATAGGGATGAGGGTATGCCTCACGACGAAGGATGGTCTGGATAGCCTCAGCGACTACTGCCCATGTGTTGTCGAGGTCGGCAGCAATCTTCTCCTCATGGAGGATGAGCTTGCGCAAGCCCTTGAGTGTGCTCTGGATGGCGATGACGCTATGACCGAGGGGTACGCCAATGTTGCGCAATACGGTGGAGTCGGTGAGGTCACGCTGCAGACGGCTGACGGGCAACTTCTGTGCCAAGAACTGCAAGATGGCATTGGCGATGCCCAAGTTGCCCTCACTATTCTCATAGTCAATCGGGTTCACCTTGTGCGGCATAGCGCTAGAGCCCACCTCGCCTGCTTTGATCTTCTGCTTGAAGTAGTCCATCGAGATATACATCCAGAAGTCGCGGTCGAGGTCGATGATGATGGTATTGATGCGAC
>CAVKQP010000196.1:0-3864 GCA_963658165.1 Clostridium sp. CAG:302
ATATGTGCCCGCCGATTTCATGGGCGACGTGATGAGCGATCTTCAGGGACGCCGCGCCCTCATCATGGGCATGGACACCGAGGCAGGCTACCAGAAGTTGCAAGCCAAGATTCCTCTCAAGGAGTTGAGCAACTACTCCATCTCGCTGAGCAGTCTCACGGGTGGACGTGCTTCGTTCACCACAAAGTTTGCAAGCTATGAACTCGTGCCGAACGACATTCAGCAGAAGCTCATCGCTGCTCACGAGGCGGAACTGAAAGAAGATTAACACTTAATACTCAATGCAAACAAGCAAAGCTAAGAAGGTTGTTCCGGATAACTTAAAAGAAGCGCGGCTGACAGTGATTGCCAGTCGCGCTTGCTTTTGTTGGGGTGTGAAGGGGCGGGCGTGGTGATTAGTCCATGCGCGACAGATAGTCTTCATAGGTGAAACGACGCAGTGTCTCCAGCGTGCTGTCGGGGTGGAGCAGGGCAATGTCGGGATGGGTAATGCCGTTGAACATGCAAGTCTTCACTGTCGTGTAGTGGAGCATGTCTTCGAAGATGATGCGCTCGCCCACCTGCAACGCATGGTCGAAGCGCCAGTAGCCCATGAAGTCGCCCGACAAACAACTGTTGCCGCCCAAGCGATAGGTGTGGGGCGCAGCGATGTCTTCCGGTGTGGCATCCTCCAAGGTGACGGCTCCGCGCACCTGTGGATGATAGGGCATCTCGAGGCAGTCGGGCATGTGGCACGTGAAGCTCACGTTGACAATGGCGGTGCGTATGCCACGGTCTTCCACGATGTCGACAACCTGACTTACCAAAGGACCTGTTTGCCAACCGAATGCACTGCCAGGTTCGAGTATGACGTGAAGGTTGGGATGACGCTGACGGAAGTCGGAGAGCAGGCGACACAAGCGTTCTATGTCGTAGTCACGCCGCGTCATCAAGTGGCCGCCGCCGAAGTTCATCCATTTCAGTTGCGGCATCCAGCCTCCGAATTTCTCCTCTATCTTTGCCAGCGTGCGCTCAAACACATCGCTGCCGCTCTCGCAGTGGCAGTGGCAGTGGAACCCCTCGATGTCGGCGGGCAATTCGTCAGGCAGTTTGTCTGCCGTTACGCCGAAGCGAGTGCCTGGTGCACAAGGATTGTAGAGGTCGGTGCCCACCTCGGAATATTCCGGGTTTATGCGCAAGCCGATACTCACGTGAGGGTTGGCAGAGTGCACACGCTCATGCTGCCGATTGTATTGCGAGAGAGAATTGAACGACAAGTGACTGGAGCAACGAGCTATTTCGTCGATTTCATCGTCCGTATAGGCTGGCGAGAAGGTATGGGCAGGATGGCCGAATTTCTCCAGTGCCATGCGCGCCTCAGAGAGTGAGCTGGCGGTGGTAGACTCGATGTATTCGCGGAAAATGGGGAACGTCTTCCACAGGGCATACGCCTTGAAAGCGAGGATGATTTCCACGCCCGTGCGGTCTGCCACGCCCCGAATGAGACTCAAGTTGCGGCGCAAGCGCTCCTCTTCGAGAATATACATCGGGCGGTTGATGCCCTCAAAGGTGGTCTTGTCTATTATCATAGTCTGCGGGAGGCTGTTCAGAATGTGCAAGGCAAAGCCGAAAGTTGGTAAAGAAGGGTGCGGGCAATGCGCTCATGGCCCTTGTCGTTGGGGTGCAGACGGTCTGTGTCGGCACGGTTGAAATACTGTGCATGCTCATCCATCATCGGATACAGGCCACTCAGTGCGTTGAGGTCTATCACAGGCACCGCCCAGATGTTGCCAGCTTCCTTCACGGCATCGATATAACGCTTGAGATATTCGCCGCAAATGTTGCGGTAGTCTTCAGTAGGTTGCCAGTTTTTCTCGTTGGCATAGAATCCTGCCCGGTGTATGGGGGTGAGCAGCACGATCTGTTTGGTGGGATACATCTTCTTGACCGTGCTCAAGGCAATGTTGATGCGTCCGCAATAAGTGGTCTTGTCCATCGACAAATATTGCCGCATGCGTGTGACCATGTGCTTGGGCTCGTGGATGCCCGCCATCACCTTTTCTTTCTTCTCCGTATACCATTTGCCGATAGGAGTGCCAGCATTGTAGTCGTTGGTGCCGATGAAGATGAGAATGGCGTCTACGTCGTCACCATGCTCCGCCTTCAACTTCTCCGCCTGACGTGGAATGTCGTCCCATTTTCTGCCGCTCACGGCATAGACATAGGGAGTGATGTCGAGCCATTGTTGCAGGAACGACCAGTATTTGTCTTTCGAAGCCTTGTTGCGAGGATCGGTGATGGAATCGCCGAAATAGGCCACCTTTTTCCCTTTCCAGGGATGTTCCATACCTTGGGCAGAAGATGTCATGCAAGCGAGCATGGCAAGGCATACGCAGAGCGCACGCAGAATGTTGTTTCTTTTCATCGTGATGTATGATTAGTATTGTTTTTATCGAATAAATCGGCCATATAGCCTATCCTGTAGAGTTGGAATAGCCACAGTGGAGCGTTCGGCTGCTTGAGTCTTTTGAGGGCGCTCTCTCGAAAGAACGAAAACCCTCGGGCTATCCATGGGGACAGGTGGAGTGCATGGATGCGCTGCGAGAGGGCGAGCAAGGAGGAGTAGCCCGACAGCTCTTTGCGGAAGTGATAGAGCGTGTGCATCGCCTCGGTGGTCTTTCTGAGAAAGTCTGCGTTAGACTGAAAGTCATCAAACTGTAAGGGGTTGTCTATGTGGTAGATGTCTATATCATGCTGAAGTAGCACTTTTCCCCATAGCACATCCTCGTAACCATAGAAGCGGAAGCGCTCATCGAAGGGATGATGGAGCATCACTTCACGACGGACTAAGAAGTTGGCAGTGTGGAAGTGCTGGTAGGCATGGCCCTGTCGCAGCAGGTGGTCACCATTTTGCGGATTGCGCCGTTCCATCGTGTATCTCAACGACCCATCATCGGTGTCGGGTATGGTGTAGCCGCCATAGATGACGGGGGCAGCGTTGGCACACTTCATCGCCTGATGATAAACCGAGATGTAGTTGTCGCGCACCATCTTCATGTTGCTGTCGATGAAGAGCAACCATTCCCCTTGAGCTTGTTGCGCCAGAAAGTTGCGTATGCAAGCCCGCCCGCGGTTCTCCTCGCAAGCGATGAAATGGCAATGTTCATACAGGTTGATAGCACGGTTTGTTTCCAATGCCTCCTGATCAGTCGACCCGTCGTCTGCCACAATAATCTCGTAATGGAGTCCGCTAGTAGCATTGGCTTGCCGTTGCAACTCCTTGACGAATGGCAGACAAACATTATTATAGGAGGGTAAAAGTATGGACAAATCGGTTATCATATATGCAAAAGTAGTGTTTTTATCGTTGCATTTGTGAGATTGGTCTATTATTTTTTGATTTTTTATATGAAAAGGAGTAATTTTGCAAGCATTATAATACAAACAAAAGACGATGAAAAAGTTTATGATGCGCGGCGCCATGGCTTTTGCCATGCTTCTAGCCGCAGGAAACGTGAGTGCACAGAGCACGCTCGGAAATATTCTCGGTAATGTGCTCAGTTCTTCCACCGGCAGTTCCACTGCAAGCAGTGTGATTCAGGGACTGTCTACCATCTTCAATAAGAACAACGTAGCAACGAAAGATCAGATTGTTGGCACATGGACCTATGTGGAGCCAGCTATCGTATTCTCAAGCGACAACATCCTTTCTAACCTTGGCGGCAAGGCTGCTTCGGCTGCTATCGAGAAGAAACTGCAGAAGAAACTGGAAACCTATGGCTTCAAGAAAGGAACTGTGACGATGACTTTCGACAGCGATGGCAACTTTACACAGAAGTTTAAGAACAAGACCCTCAAGGGCACATACACCATCAAGGATAAAAA
>CAVKQP010000197.1:0-3863 GCA_963658165.1 Clostridium sp. CAG:302
TGCTAAAGATGGGGCAACTTTAGGTTTGCGAATATGAATAGGTGAAGAGGTAATATACTACTAAGATTTATAAACTTCAGAAATAAAAACATGAATGTGTAAAACACAAATTATCAATTTATATTTGTATATTAAGCAAAAACGATTTACCTTTGTAAAAAATTACGGAAACGTGGGGCAATGCCCCTAAATAACAAGTTGCACTAAAAATGAAAGATAGAATTAAACAATTAATGGAGAGTCAGAACATGACTCAACAGGCGTTTGCCCAGTACATCGATATCTCTACAGCGTCGTTGAGCAGCATCCTCAATGGACGCACCAAACCTACCTTGAACACGGTTGAGGCCATCCGTAAGAGTTTTCCTACTATTAATATTGAGTGGCTCATGTTTGGAATGGGTACGATGTTTGTCGATAATGAGACTCCAACAGCCCTAGAAGGAAATGATGCCAAGTCTGCTGTTAACGTGGATGAACCTACTCTCGATTTTGGTATGGACGAATCGAATGGAGTTTTAGGTGAGAAGATCACTTCTCCAGACGCTATAGAATACCAGAGTGTGAAATCTACACCAAATAAAAACATCATTCCTGCAATCAAATATATTGACAAACCGCAGCGCCACATTACAGAGATAAGAGTGTATTTCGATGACCTAACATTTGAAACTTTTGTGCCAGAGAAGTAAGAGGTGTTATTTATTTTTATTACTTTTGCATGAGATAGATTTCACGCATTGGTTCGTGAAAGTCTGTGTGTGGCATAGACAATATAAAAGTGTGGCCATATAGTCGACTTCTTGCGTGAGGAATAACGTTATTATAAATATGAAGAAATATATTTTAGATTTGACCGTGTTGTCTGTAGAGCGTGTCAACGAGAAGTATGTACTCATACGTCTTACTGATAGCAAGCCTCTGCCTGAGATGTTGCCCGGTCAGTTTGTTGAGGTGAGAGTGGACGGCTCGCCTTCCACTTTCTTACGTCGTCCGATATCCATCAACCATGTAGACTATGAGAAAAACGAGCTTTGGCTTCTTGTTGCCACTATTGGTGAAGGGACGCACCGTTTGGGTAGTCTTCACGAGGGTGATGTATTGAACTGTGTGCTTCCCTTGGGCAATGGCTTTACAATGCCTATTTCTGCCGATGAACGCATATTGCTCGTTGGTGGGGGCGTAGGAGTAGCTCCATTGCTATATTTCGGTGAACGTATCAAGGCTATAGGTGGCAAGCCTGTGTTCTTGTTGGGAGCGCGTTCTGCCAAAGACTTGCTTGAGATGGAACTATTCCGTTCGGTTGGTGAGGTCTACGTAACTACCGAAGACGGAAGTGAAGGTGAGAAGGGTTTTGTAACTAATCATACCATTCTTTCAAAACAAAAATTCGACCGCATCTCTACCTGTGGTCCCAAGCCTATGATGATGGCTGTGGCACGTTATGCCACGGCTGCAGGTGTAGAGTGTGAGGCTTCGCTTGAGAATATGATGGCTTGTGGGTTGGGAGCTTGCTTGTGTTGTGTAGAGAAGACTACGGAAGGCAATTTGTGTGTATGCAAAGAAGGACCGGTGTTTAATATTCGGAGGTTATTATGGCAGAACTAAATGTAAAGATAAATGAACTCTCTTTGAAGAACCCCGTGATGACTGCATCGGGCACATTCGGTTATGGAGTAGAGTTTGCCGATTTTGTTC
Organism: Clostridium sp. CAG:302; assembly: GCA_963658165.1. Taxonomy (GTDB): domain Bacteria; phylum Bacteroidota; class Bacteroidia; order Bacteroidales; family Bacteroidaceae; genus Prevotella. The sequence continues at coordinate 1,699 of CAVKQP010000197.1, forward strand.
CGTTGGACGGAATTGGCGGTATTATAGTAAAAGGTACAACCCTGCATGCGCGTGAAGGCAATGACTATCCGCGCATGGCGGAAACAGCCCAAGGCATGCTTAACTGTGTGGGGCTTCAAAACAAGGGAGTAGATTATTTCTGCGAGCACATCTATCCGCAGATAAAGGATATTGACACCAACATGATTGTCAATGTGAGCGGTTCTTCCCCTGAGGATTATGCAGCTTGTGCGGCACGAATTGATGCCCTCGACAGTATTCCTGCCATCGAACTGAACATTTCTTGTCCCAATGTGAAGCAAGGCGGCATGGCATTTGGAGTGACTGCTAAGGGGGCTGCAAGTGTAGTGAGCGAGGTGCGCAAGCATTATCATAAAACGTTGATTGTGAAACTTTCTCCCAATGTGACCGATATTGCTGAAATAGCGCGTGCCTGCGAAGACAGTGGAGCCGATAGTGTTTCGCTCATCAATACGCTTATGGGTATGGCTGTAGACATTGAGAAACGAAAGCCATTGCTGAGCATTTCTACGGGAGGATTGAGCGGCCCTTGTGTGAAACCTGTAGCTTTGCGCATGGTGTGGCAGGTGGCCAAAGCGGTCAAGATACCAGTTATCGGTTTGGGAGGCATTTCTACTGCAGAGGATGCGATTGCTTTCTTGATGGCAGGTGCTACTGCTATAGAAATCGGTACTGCCAACTTCCTCGATCCTGCTGTTACCATCAAGGTGCGTGATGGCATCAATGATTGGCTTGATCGGCATGGTTGTAAGTCGGTCAATGAGATTATCGGAGCACTCAATGCCTAAGTGCTTATCTTCACATCGTGTGCATTACGTCTATTCGTGGTGCACACGTTTCGTTGAAGCCTATCGGTAAATCTAATAGGCAAAATCATAATACAAGTGAAAACACAAGATTTGACTCATGGCAATGTGGTGGGCAACATCCTCACCTTCTCGTTGCCTTATATGCTCGCCTATTTCCTGCAGATGCTGTATGGGCTGGCAGATATGTTTTTCATTGGACTTTATTGTGGTGTGGATAGCATTACCGCAGTGTCAAACGGAGCTCAGGTGATGCATCTTGTCACGGTGGTGCTCATTGGGTTTGCCATGGGTACCACTGTGCGCATAGCCCGAGCTGTTGGGGCAGGCGACAATGCGATGGTTGCGAAGGTGATTGGCAACACTATTACCTTCTTTTCCCTGTTAGCCATCGTGCTTACCATTGTGCTACTTGGTGCCCATACGTTTGTTGTTCGTGCCATAAACACTCCTGTAGAGGCTGTTGATGCCACGTGCAACTATCTTTTGGTGTGCTTTTCGGGCATCCCTTTCATTGTAGCGTACAATGTGATTGCATCCATTTATCGGGGTTTGGGCGATTCGCGAAGTCCCATGTATTTTGTAGTTGTGGCGTGTGTGGTCAACATCCTACTTGATTGGCTTTTGGTTGGACATATGGGGTGGGGACCTATCGGGGCTGCTCTTGCCACCACATTGTCGCAGGTGGCGAGTGTAATGGTTGCACTTTTAGCTATCCGTAGTCGCCGTGCATCGTTCTCTTTCACGCGTAGTGATTTTCGTCTGCATCGTGATACGTTGCGTAATATTCTTGTCATTGGCGTTCCTGTGGCACTGCAAGACGGGTTGATTCAAGTGGCTTTCATTGCCATCACTGTGATTGCCAATGGTCGTGGGTTGGTCGATGCTGCCGCTGTGGGCATCGTTGAGAAATTCATAGGTCTCCTGTTCATTGTTCCCTCTGCTATGCTCTCCACAGTGTCTGCTATTTCGGCACAATGCATCGGGGCAGGATTAGAAAATCGTGCACAGCAGACCATGCGCAATGCCATCTATATAGCGGCGGGCTTTGGTTTGGCTGTTTCACTACTGTTTCAGTTTATTCCAGAGGCTGCGGTACGTTTGTTCACCACCGATACGGCGGTTATCACTCAGGGTGGTGAATATTTGCGCAGCTATGTGTTCGATTGTTTCATGGCAGGCATTCACTTCTGTTTTAGCGGTTTCTTCGTAGCTTGTGGTTATTCCATCATTTCTTTCTGCCACAATGTGATGTCGATTGTCTTTGCGCGTTTGCCGTTGTCCTATTTCCTTTCCGCTCTCTATCCAGACACACTCTATCCAATGGGGTGGGCTTCA
>CAVKQP010000198.1:0-3843 GCA_963658165.1 Clostridium sp. CAG:302
GGGATTACAAATCCCCTGGAGTTTGCAGCTTCGGGATTACAAATCCCGAAGAACGGTACGAACGATGGTGTTCTTTCCCTTTGGACCCAGGGTCGACGCGGGGGCGCGTCGACTACTACCTGTGCGCTTGACGAACCCTCACTGTTGCTCACTGTTGCTCGGGATTTGCAATCCCGAGCATGGTAATCTCATGGGATTTGTAATCCCAGATGGCACCCTCGTTCTGCCCTTGCGTGGTGGGGATTACAAATCCCCTGGAGTTTGCAGCTTCGGGATTGCAAATCCCGAAGAACGATGCGGGCGCCCTCGCCTGCCCCTTAGCGCCATAAGGGGAAATGGCCGCTTCAGAGCTTTACATGTCGAACTCGTGGGTGCCACCGTCCTCGAAATCCTTGACCACGGCATCGAAGCCGGAGCCGCCCTTGCGGGTGGGGATCTTGATGGTGTCGGCGTCTAACTCTACGGTGATCACACCGCCCTTGTAGCGCTTGCGCACCTGGTCGGTGACGTCGAAGACGAAGGTGGAGTCGTTGCCGTTGCTAAACTGCATATTGACATCCAAGTAGTGGCGTATGCCGTCGTTGACCGTCGTGTTGGCACGGTGGCAGTCGAGGTTGCACATGCCGAAGGTCTGCAATCGACCGCCCGCTATGTCGACACTCTCGCCGTTCTTGGTGCATCCCTGCTTGAAGCGCACGTAGTAGTGCACGGTGATGGCATCGGCGCCCGTCACGCCCGTGTTGAGGTTGACGCTGCGCGACATGCCCGACAGGTTGGCGTTGCCGTCGACCCCCGAGATGCGGCCGTTGTTGTGGTGGATGATCACCTGCGTGAGGTAGATATAGGTGACGGGACGGAGCAACATCTGCAGTTGCTTCACCCACACGTTGCGGTCGGGGTCGTAGACGAAGCCCTCGAGACTCTTGTTGATGTCCACCGCCTGGGTGTAGGCGCTGAACAACTGCTCAGGTTGGTAGAACGAGCGCGTGTAGCGCGGCGCCTGGTAGCGCACGGTGTTCATGGTCTGACCCGTGTAGGCTGTCACATAGTCGAGGGTGGTCTGCTCGTCGATGCGCAGACTCTGGATGCCGTCGGGGGTGGTAATCTCGTTCCACGCCAGGAGGTCCCAGAAGCCCCAGTCGAAGGGGGCCGAATAGGAGAAGCCGTCGATGAGGTCGGAGAGCACACTGGTGTGAGCACCATATGCCTCGTTGCCCGTGTAGTAGCGGCGTATCTGGAAGGAGGCAGGCTTCGTGTAGCCTATCTCGCCAAAGAGCGACTTGTCGGTTTCGTCCCAACCGTAGTACCACTCGTCGCGCCAGTTGTAGGAACCCTCGGCATCGACGTCGTAGTTCCAGTAGACATCGAGTTGCAGTTCGATGATGGGCAGGTCGGTGACCACCTCACCATTGTAGTCGAGGTGCAGCTCGGGGTTGCGTGCGCAGTCGGTCATCAGTGCTGCCACGAGTGCCACGGGGAGCAGTGGGGCGATATATCGTTTCAACTGTTTCATCATTTCAGCACCTCCCAACTTTTAAAGCTCACGCCCTTCTTCACCCGACGCCTGTAAAGCAGGTCGTAGCTGAGGGTGATGCCCACGCGGGTGGGACCAATCCACGTCAGCTTGTGCTGGCGGCGATGGAAGAGGTTGCCAAATTTATCCCATTTGTAGTAGTAGAGGTTGTCGTGCTTGTCGGGGTAGATGACACTCTCATACTGATAGGGGTCATATTTCGTAAAGAACACACCAAACTGCGCTCCGAACTCCAGTCGCCAGTGTCCCTTCTTGGTGAGGGGCAGCACATAGCCCACACCCAGTCCGGCACCGGCACCCTCCCCTTCCCAACCGCGCTTAGCGTCGAAGCAGAGTCCGTAGATAGCGGCATGGGCATATGCCTGTGCATACCAACCGCTGAAGGCAGCCCCACGACCGTAGCCTGTGCGCTCCACGCTGCCGCTCTTGAGATAGTAGCGGGCTTCGAGCTGGTAGTTGCGCACCTGGAAATACTTGTGGTCGCGATAGTGTTGCCACCAGGGGAAGTCGAGCGACGCGCCATAGGTGAAATGGCCGTGTAGGGGATAGTATTCGAGGGCGATGTTGGGTATCGGGCAGAAGCGGTCGTAGCCGCTCGGCATGTAGGCGACATCGAAGAGCAGATTGGTCTTCACCGCCAGCACCTCCCGACGGGGTATGCGCTGCTCGATGGCAACGGGTTCGCACACAGGAGTGAGGTAGAGCGGAAGGGCATCTTCCACCTTATTAATAAAGGCATCGACACTTGTTCGCTGTGTTTCAACGGCAAGTCGGCGCTTGAAGAAGAGCACCACGCGGGCGGCACGCATCGAGGGGAAATAGTCGCGAAGCAGGCGCTTCCACAACTGTCCTTCGTCTACCGCCATGAGTGCTTCTTTCAGCCGTTGCTGGTCGCCGCCCACATAGCGGTCCACGAGTTGTGCCACGCGCTGATAGTCGGCATCGTTGTGCTCTTTCATGAGCAGGAGCAGGTAGAGATAGTCTTCGGGCGACTCTTTCACCTTGGTGACGCTGTCGAGCGGATGCGTCACATTGTCGCGAATGAGCTTCAAGAGTGCATCGCGGCGCAGACGGCTCAACGTCTGATTCCACCCCGAAGGACCTTCGGGCGAGGCAGCACCACGCACAAGCATCGCCTCCAGCACATATTCGCCATTGTCGAAATAGGGAAGAATCTCACCAAGCAGTTCACGGCGGAACGGAGAGTTCTGCGGGATGTCATACTTGTTGACAGGGAATATCACCTTGCGTGAAATCTTATAGAACAGTGAGTCAGACAGTTCGATGCCACCTCGTGCCATCGTGGCGCTATCGAGCACCACCACATAGGAGTATTTATCCGCCGGTGATGCGGCGAAACACCCTCCTGCGAGAAGCGCGAATATGGTTAATAGCAACTGTCTAAACATAATGCAAATGAATTCGTTAATTTCCCAAATATATAACATCCTGTATACTAAATGCAAAGGTAGTAAAAATCTTGCATATCAATACATATTTTTGTATTTTTTGCAGAAAGAACGCTAAAATAATTAAAATACACCACGCAGACAGGGTGTTAGACCCCTGTTATAGTAGGGCTGGCGCCCTCGCCTGCCCCTTTGGCGACGAGAGGAAATTTGTGGGACAAGCACTTCCTTCCCTTTAGGCCCTGGGTCGACGCGGGGGCGCGTCGACTACTACCACTACACTTGTTCGAAGCTCTTTGTTGCTCGGGATTTGCAATCCCGAGCATGGTAATCCCATGGGATTTGTAATCCCAGATGACTCCCTCGTTCTGCCTTTGTGTGGTGGGATTACAAATCCCATGGAGTTTGCTGCTTAGGGATTTGCAATCCCGAAGAACAATAAGAACAGTAAGCGCGTCGACTACTATGTTAAAATGGGGTGTAACGCTATTTTGTGGAAATTTTGTAGGAATTTTGATATTAGCAAATATCGTGCCAATGAGTTTTGTTTTACATTCATGCAAATTTATTTGTGTGCTTGTTGTAAATGTTTTTCTTTATTAGTTACACACATAGTAATGACTCGTGAGAGGCAGTGTTACGAGGGCTAAGTGGCAGAGATAGTAGGGCGGGCGCCCTCGCCCGCCCCTTAGCGACGTGAGGAAATTGTGGGGCAAGCTATTCTTTGCCTTTGGTCCCAGGGTCGACGCGGGGCGCGTCGACTACTATTGGGCGATTGTGAACTTGCCTTGAGGACGCTTTATGCTGTCAAATGATTTCGCAATAGAAAAATATTTCAGGGCCGGAAAACGGTTCTTTGATGCTTAGCGTTACAGTTTCTTGTAACGCAAATCCAACTCA
>CAVKQP010000199.1:0-2292 GCA_963658165.1 Clostridium sp. CAG:302
TATCTGAATGATGCGGTCTTTCACGAAATCCAGACCCGTCGTCTCCAAGTCGAAGACGACGAGCGGTTTGGTCAGGTTCAGTTTCATCTTTCTTCTTTTTCCTTCGGTCTGTTAGTCGTTGAGCAACATAGGCATCAAGAGCATCAACACGTCTTGCTGTTCGGGCTGTTCTGCGGGAACGATGATGCCTGCGCGGCTGGGGTCAGCCAACGAGATGATCACGTCGTTGCTTTCGATGTTGGTGAGTATTTCCTGCAGGCTTGATCCCTTGAAGCCGATGTCCATCGTGTTGCCGTTATAGTCGCAGGGGATGCTTTCCTTGGCGCTGGTAGCGAAGTCGATGTCTTCGGCAGAGATTTCCAGACGGCCGGCATCCAAGTGCAGGCGGATGAGTTGGCTGCTGTCGCTCGAGAAGGGGATGACGCGGCGCAGTGCACTCATAAACGATTTGCGGTCGATGGTCACCTTGTTGGGGTTGTTAGTGGGGATCACGGAGTTGTAGTTGGGATAGCGACCTTCGATGAGGCGACAGGTGAGGGCTCCTTCCTCGAAACTGATTTCGGCGTTCTTCCCGTCGAAGCGTATCACCACGTCGCCGCCGTCTTTGCCCAGCACGTTCTTGAGCAGATTGGCTGGCTTCTTCGGAAGAATGAAGGAGGCAGGGGTGTCGCTAGTGATGTTGAGCACGCGGTTGCGCACGAGCTTATGGCCGTCGCTTGCCACAATGGCGAGTCCGTCGGCGGTGAGGTCGAAGTAGATGCCGTTCATCACGGGGCGCAAGTCGTCTTGTGCGGTTGCAAACACGCAACGGGTGAGGTTGGCGTTGAGCACGGGGGCGGTGAGGGTGATGGTGGCGCCGTCGGTCACGGGCAGCGTGCGGGGGAATTCATCTCCGTTCTGGGTGGTGAAGTTATACAGTCCGTTCTGGTAGGCTATCTTGATGGTGTTGGTGTCGAGGTCTACATCGAAGTCGAGGGGCTGCTCGGGCAACTCTTTCACGGCGTCGAGGATGGTCTGGTTGGGCACTGCAAAACTGCCCTCACCGTCGCATTGGTCGAGCGGCAGGGTCGACACCATGACGTTCTCATTATCCGACGCTGTTATTCTCAGCATGTTGCCGCTGATCTCAAACAGGAAACACTCAAGAATCTGTATGGAATTCTTGCTACCGATCACTCTTGCGAGTATTGACAAACGACTGCTCAAGGCAGTACTTGACAAGGAAAATTTCATTGAAGTATGTTTAAATTCGTTCTACATGCGTGTTTTCTTACTGACTACAAAAATACAAAAAACAAATGTGAGGAGCAAAAATATTCCGCAAAAGTTGGCGTTATTGAACTATTTTTAGTAATTTCGCAAACTGAACAAAGGTAAAATACCATAAACAAAACAACTTTAGAGAATACATGGAAATATCAGGAAAAGTCATAGCTGTCCTCCCTGCCAACAGTGGAGTTTCGGCTCGTACAGGTAACGCCTGGATGTCGCAGGAGTATGTCATCGAAACGCACGACCAATATCCCAAGAAGGTGTGCTTCAGAGTGTTCGGTGAAGACCGCATCAAGCAGTTCAACATACAGAGTGGTGAGGAGTTGACCGTGTCGTTCGATTTGGATGCTCACGAGTATAACGGTCGTTGGTTCAATCAGGTTTCCGCATGGAAGGTAGACCGCGTGCAGGCGCAGCAGCCTGATGCCGCAGCGGCTCCTGCGTTCGATGCTCCGTTCCCTCCTCAGCCAGCCGTTGGCGATGCTCCTGCAGCCGAGGGTGGCAGTGCAGACGACCTGCCGTTCTAATCGCAGAGCGAGCAACAAAAAGAAGCGTGAAACACCAATCATCGTGTTTCACGCTTCTTTCGTTTTCACGTAGTAGGGCTGGCGCCCTCGCCGGCCCCTTGGCGCATGTGTGAATGGCATGTAGGGTATTTTGTGTTTGGATGCTAGGGTACGACGCGAGGGCGCGTCGACTACTACCTCGGTGCTTGTGTCTTTAATTATAGCTGTCCTATTGTTGCTGTATGTAGCTCCTATTGTTGCTCGGGATTTGCAATCCCGAGCTATGGTAATATCATGGGATTTGTAATCCCAGCATACAGCCTCGTTCTATTGCGCTTGTTTTGTTGGGATTACAAATCCCGAAGAACAAGCGCTTGTTGCGTAGTAGGGCTGGCGCCCTCGCCGGCCCCTTGGCGCATGTGTGAATGGTGTGCAGGGTATTTTGTGTTTGGGCGCTAAGGTACGACGCGAGGGCGCGTCGACTACTACCTCGGTGCTTGTGTCTTTAATTATA
>CAVKQP010000199.1:2416-3842 GCA_963658165.1 Clostridium sp. CAG:302
GGATTACAAATCCCATGGAGTATGCGGCTTCGGGATTACAAATCCCGAAGAACAAAGGGAGAACAGAGGTGCTTGGGATGTGCCAATGTAGTAGTCGACGCGCCCCCGCGTCGACCTTATCGTCAAAAGGAACTTGTAGGGGGAAATCAAGCTTCTGATGGCGTGGAGGGAGATGCTGGCTTTGAGTGTGGTTTTCGTCTGTCGTTGCGTCTGCGCTTGCCGTTGTTGTTTCCGTCTTGCGCAGCACTCTTGCCAGCTTGCCCTTTATTGTCAGCCTTGTTTACAGGCTTCTTCTCGCTGCCATTTCTTCTGTTCCCACGTCCGTTGCGATGGCCTCTGCTGTTGCCGCTTCGTCGTCCGCCTCGTGATGGGCGGTTGGCGCCGGGGGTGTAGGCAGGACCGTCGCCAAGACCTTGGGGGAGAGGTGTTTTGTCGATGGTCTTCTCGAGAAACTTCTCGATCTGCTGGAAGTAGTAGATGTCGTCTTCGCTGACGAAGGTGATGGCTTCTCCGTCGCGGTTGGCACGCGCTGTGCGGCCGATGCGGTGCACGTAGTCTTCGGTGTCGTGGGGCACGTCGTAGTTGATGACCATCTCGAGGTCGTCGATGTCGATGCCGCGTGCGATGATGTCGGTAGCCACGAGCACGTCGATGGTGCCGCTTTTGAACTGAAACATGATCTCGTCGCGCTCTGCCTGGGTCAGGTCGGAATGCATGGCGCCGCACTTGATGTTCATGCGCATCAGGTTGCGGTGTATGTCTTTCACCTTCTGCTTCGATCCCGAGAAGATGATCACGCGGTGCAGTTCGCCTCGCTTGAAGAGTTGCTTGATGATGCCCGTCTTCTGGGGTTCGTAGCACACGTAGGCGCTCTGCTTGATTTTCTCTGCTGGCTTGCTCACGGCGAGCTTCACCACGCTGGGGTTCTTGAGCAGGGTCTTGGCGAGCTGCTCTATCTTGGTGGGCATGGTGGCGGAGAACATGATGGTCTGACAAGTGGGGGGTATGTGCTTGGCTATCTGGAGGATGTCTTCGCTAAATCCCATGTCGAGCATGCGGTCTGCCTCGTCGAGGATGAAGAACGACAGGCGGCTCAGGTCGAGGTTTTCCAGACTGAGGTGACTGATCAGTCGGCCGGGTGTGGCGATGACCACGTCGGCTCCGAGGCGTAGCGACTTGATTTCTTGGTCGTATCGGTTGCCGTCGTTGCCGCCATACACTGCCACGCTGCTCACCTCGTTGAGATAGTAGCTGAAGCCCTGCATGGCTTGGTCTATCTGTTGTGCCAGTTCGCGTGTCGGACTCATGATGAGGCAGTTGACGGCGTCTTTGGGATAGTCGTAGTCGTCGAGCAGACTGAGTATGGGGAGCAGATAGGCGGCTGTCTTGCCGGTGCCTGTCTGTGCCACGCCGAGCACGTCGTTGC
>CAVKQP010000200.1:0-3820 GCA_963658165.1 Clostridium sp. CAG:302
GGCCTACGATATCGAATGGTTGGAATATGTCGTGGATTGCCGCAAAGGAGGAAATAGCCAGAACCAATATGACATTGTAGAGGGCGGTGTGGCAAACGATAATGTAATCGACACTGTGGAAGATTACGAAAACGGAGTAATTACTGCAGAGCAAGCATTGGGACAACTGAAGTACAAAGCTGTGAACCACCAATTGTGCATACTAAACCAAGATGTGGTTGACAAATACTTGACATTCGTTTCATCAACTATTGTAAATGAAGATTGACTTATGAGAGACAACGTATTATGGCGCAAGCAAAGCCGTATTGTCATGCTGCTGGCAGAGACACTTCACATCAGTGCAGAACGAGCACTTGACTTGTTTTATTCAACAGAAGTCTACCAGCAGCTGACAAATCCTAAAACAGGATTGCAATTGATGAGCGACCAATATATTCTTGAAGATCTCATCAATGAATTGAGAAAATAAGTATGTCAGCACCTGCTTTTTCTGCTATTGTCATCAACGTCATCTTCTTATAGCATCATATTGAGTGGTTGTTTGGAAATGCCAACTTAGAATTTTAAAAGTAGTATGTGCAGCCGGCAGTGGCGGCGCGGTTACCCCAGTGCTGGCCGGCGATGTCGTGATAGCGAAGCTCTGCGAGCCAGTGGCGGCCGAAGGTCTTGTAGACAGATGCCTCGGCATAGAGGTTGGCTGGGGCATAGGCGTGGCTCTCGTGGGAGCGGCGGGTGCTCCAGAGTAGGGTAGAGGTGATGCGCCATTCGGAGGGCAGTGATAGTTGTGGCGCCAGTTTCAGCACGGCGTAATGATGATGGGCTGACAACTCTGCCATTTTGTTTTTGTCGCGTTCCCAGTAGTAGTTGGCACCAGCCGTGAGACGCAGCATGCCCTTGTGCCAAAAGGCGGTGGTACCCACACATAGGGTCTTGTCTTTGCTGTCCTCGCCCGTGTTTTGCTGTATGTGTTGTATCACCGAACTCAACATGAACGACTTGGTGCTGATGTGGTGGCGCAGCTCGGCTACGTTGGCGTAGCGTTGCAGGTAGATGTCGGTGTACTTCTCTTGCATGGTGAAGTTGTCGAGGTCGATGTCGGCAGTCACGAAGTCGCTGAAGTCGGCATCGAAGAAGCGACGACTGTAGGTGGCCTGCAGTGTCTGTGCGGGAGCAAGATGGTAGATGGCGCTCGCTGTATAAGCGTGGTTGTTGGTGGAATGCTTGTAAGTGGGATTGTCCTTCAGTTCGTTGTGGCGGAAGTTGAGGGTGCGGTAGCGATCGCCCAGCATGAACGACCATTTGCCCAGTGTCCATTCTGCCTGTGCGTAGAAGTCCTCGTAGTTGGAATGGTTGGTGTATTGTGCTAAGCCGTTTTTCAAGATGGAGAGTCCGCCTTCAAATCCTGCTGTTATCCAGAGGCTTTTGGCGAATAGCGGGAAGTAAAACTCTAAGATACTGTACGGATAGGTGGAGTGGCTTTGGTATGCCGTGGTAGCATCGCTGGAAGAATAGATGGATTGCTCGCCTCGGCTTTCTGCTGCGTGCGAGGCTGCGAGCAAGAAGAACGCATAGGCACCGCTTTCTGAGAGAGAGTGCGTGTAGTCAAATTCTACCATATAGTTGCGCTTGTAGGCACCAGGCAGACTGCCGATGCGGTTGCGTGTGTAGGTCTGCGTTCCGTTGATCACCAGATTGTCTTTGTCGTTGATGTCCCAGTTGGCAATAATTTTGGCTCCCTCGTGGCTGCGATGGCTGGTCAATGGTGGTTGCTCTGTTGCAGGGTCGAATGCCGACTGCTGCATGTTGCCCTCCACGTGAGAGAGCACGCTGAGGCTTTTGCTGTGGCATCTCACGCTGGCTATTGCCTCGCCTCCGCCATAGGTGTCGCCAAAGAGTCCAACCCTGCCGCTGGTCTTCTCCACGTCGCGCAGATGGATGTCGATGATCTTTTTCATGCTCCCAGCTCCCTTCATTACCTCGGCATTCATGCAGATTTGTATCTTTTCTATCTCCCGTGCTTTGAGGTTGTGCGCCAAGGTGTTGTTGTCGAGCCCGTAATCCGCATTGTCGAACCGGAACACATACTTGCCGAAGAACGATGCCAAAGGGTCGGTGGAAAGTTGGCTTTTGCCGTCGAGCGTAATCACATCGGGGCACATCATGAGGATGTCGATGAGCGATTCGTCGCCGCGCAGGTCTAATTCGGGTACGTGGATGATGTATCTGTCACCTATCTGCTCAATGGGGGTTGCGTTTACTGTGTAGGCAGCTTGGCAGAGTGCTGCAGAGAGAAACATCATGCGGAAGGTCTTGGCAAGTTTATTGCAGTTCATGGATATAAAGTTATAGTATTTTCCGTGCGAAGGTAGTCATATTATTCCGATTAATGAAATTTTGTGTCGGATTCCTTCGAAAAGAGTAGTCAATTAGGGCATAGGAGTGGTCCGTTGCCTCTTCCGATGTGACTGTTTACGCTATTGATGATGCTTGATGTGACAAACTGCTTGGCGTGGTGTATGGCTGATGGTAGGTTGTGTCCTTTGAGCAGGTATGAGGCAATGGCCGACGATAGCGTGCACCCTGTGCCATGGAGGTTGTGGGTTTCAATTTTTCGACTTTCATAGACTTCGGTGTGACCATCGGCGTGGCAAAGGTAGTCAATGGAAAGAGAGGTCTCGGCGTTTGTGGCAATGTTCCGATGCCCACCTTTGACTAGGACGGCAGTTTGCAGCTTTTGCGCCAATTTAATGCCGTCTTCTTTCGCATTCTTGATTTCCCTTCCCAATAGCCTTTCTGCCTCTGGAATATTGGGGGTGATGAGGGTGCAGAGAGGGAATAACTCTTTGACCATGGTCTCGATGCAATCCTCCTCCATCAATCGTTTGCCGCTCGTGGAAATCATGATGGGGTCGCAGATGACCTTGCAGTCGCGCCACTTCTTGTAGGCGTCTATCTGCAAGGCTATGGTGTGGGCAATGGCGGCATTGGGAATCATGCCGATTTTGATGACCGCTACGTTAAGGTCAGATAGTACGGCATCGAGTTGCGAGGCTACCGTCTCGGTAGGCATAGGGAGAACGGCGGAGACCCCCAGCGTGTTTTGACTGGTTATCGCCGTGATGACGGACGCTCCATAAACACCGATGGAAAACATCGTCTTTATGTCTTGCTGGATGCCTGCACCTGCGCTTGAATCAGAACCCGCAATGGTCAGTGCTACAGGTTGTTGCTTCGCGTTCTTCCAAGCATCGCCCAAAATCATTCCCCCGCCAAATCCCATTTTCAGCACATCGTCTATGCGGTTGAACGTGACGCCTCCCAAGGCCATCACTTTCTTGTCGATGATGCCTTCTTCCTTCGCTTTTTTCAACTCTTCTAAGGAGAAGGCCGCGCGGTAGCCTTGCTTGGAGATGGAGTCGAAGATAGGGGAGAGCGAAACGTAATTGCATCTCTCCTTCCACGCCTTCACTTCTTCCAAAGAATGGCAACTGCGACTCACGCTACCTTTCCAGTCCTGTGGTGGTTGTGGATTGCGGCTGTTGAGGTGTATGCCATAGAGATGGTATTTCTCTGCTAACTCATAATGGTCGTGCAAGACCAGACGGTTGTGGCATTCCGATGGGATGGCTTGGATGAGGCGCTCCGTGTCTTCTGCCGTGGCTTGCGGCTTGCGGATGTGTACGAGGTCGATGGAGCAACGGAGAAGTTGGGCGATTTGCCCAGCCTCTCCGTCGAAGCATTCGGGAAGGGTGATTACGATTATCATGATGCTGATTTCTTAAACAGGTCGAACGAGGCATCCCAGTCTTTCCATACG
>CAVKQP010000201.1:0-3818 GCA_963658165.1 Clostridium sp. CAG:302
ATCCCATGGGATTACCATGCTCGGGATTGCAAATCCCGAGCAACATATGAGGTAATCCCGAGCAACAGTGGTAAGGGGCAGGCGAGGGCGCCAGCCCTACTACGGAAAAGATCGAAAACAAAAAATATACACGAAAATATGCAACGCAAGATAAGCGGCTTCATCACATTCCTATTGCTGATTGCCATGACGGCATCGGCACAAGAGATACGCTATGTGTCCAAATCGGGTGCTTACTCCAACGACGGCAAGTCGTGGAGCAAGGCGAAAGCCAACATCCAGGACGCCATCAACGACCTCGTGGACAATGGCCTCACGGGCGAAGTGTGGGTGGCTAAGGGTACCTATACCCCGACGGAGAGTACGGAGTCGTCGGGCGGTAGCACCCTCTACATGTCGTTCAAGATTCCTGCTGGCATCAGCGTGTATGGCGGTTTTGCAGGCACGGAGACCAGTAAGGACCAGCGTGCGAAGAACAGCACGAAGTCGATCGGTTCCATCTATGTCAACTCCACCATCCTCTCGGGCGACCTCTCATCGGCAGCCCAGTTCACGTGGAACTCCACGAAGGAACAGTGGGAGACCGCCTTCTATGGCAACTGCTACCACGTGGTGTTCTTTGCCACCAACGGCTTCGATGCCAATGGGCGAGCCAAACCCAATGGCGGCGGCAAGGAGTCGGCACTGCTCGAAGGATGTATCATCGAGCACGGCAATGCCTATAACTCCACCCTCTCAGGTCGTCAGCACAACGCCTATGGCGGTGGCGTGTATATGGTGGAAGGTTCCTGCCTGCGCAACTGCATGGTGCGCCAGTGCGTCGCCTATCGTGACGGCGGCGGCATCTATATGGACGGCGGCGGCTATGTGGAGCACACTGGCGTGACCGACTGTCAGACCCTTGGCATCGGTACCACCTATGGCTATGGCGGCGGCGTCTGCATGGACGGTCCTGCCACCTATAGCACCACCTCCACCCCGATGATTTTCCGTCGTTCGGGCGTGTTTGGCTGTGTGGCACGTATGGGCGGCGGCATCTCCCTCATGGTCAACGACACCATCGGCAACAACAAATATAAGGTGGCATGTACAGCTGTGGTCGTTGCCAACAACACCGCCACCAGTGAGGCGGGCGGCGTGTATATGAACCATGGTGGCGCCATCACCCAGATGACCATTGTGAACAACAAGTGTAATGGTGCCGGAGTGATCTCCAACGGCATGGCAAACGGTCGCTCTGCCGGTGTCTACTGTCGCGACAACGCCGTGCTTGCCAACTCCGTGTTGTGGGGCGGCAAGTGTAAGTCGAACAACGACATCCAGTATGCCACCTCGCGCTCGGGCAATAGCACCTCGCTGAGTCCCTACATTATGTACACCACGATCTCTAAGTCGGACTATACCGACTGGAGTGGTGTGATCAAGCAGAACGTGATGAAGCTCTCTGACTATAACAACAGTTCTGACGGTACTGCCAATGCCTCAGAGGGCTATCCGATGTTTGCTAACCCGACGCCCAATGCCGGCTATGTGAGTTCGGCGCAAGCCCACCAGTTCCTCTACGGCGGCAGCAGTACCATTGCCGACAAGGTGACTCTCTACGATGCCAACGGCAACCAAGTAAGTGCAGACCAGATTGTGCTCGGCACCACCTATTATATAGATGCAGCCCAGAAGACCAAGGCAGTGGAAGGCAAGCACTACACCTATCTCGGTGCAGCCTACGACTTCCAGCCCCAAGCCGGATCGTCGGTGAACAACAAAGGTCTTCTCACCGTCGACATCGACCGCTATGGCATGACCCCAGCCTATGATGTGGACGAAGACGTGATGGGACGACGCTTCGCTTCGCGTCCTACCCTCGGTGCCTATACCGTGGCTTCTACGACCATCGCACCAGAAACCACCACAGATGGTGTCAACTTCTACGTAGACCCCGAGAGCGATACGGGTGCGGAGTATGCCACCATCGGTAATAGCTGGGACCAACCCGCCCGCTTCCTCTCCGATGTGCTCACCTTTATCACCGAGCAAAACTATCCGACCACCACTACGGTCAACGTGTATGTGAAGGAGGGCACGGTGAACAACAGTAACACTACCCTCGTGGGGCGCATCCGCACCACCTCTATCGACATTCCGAGTCATGTGAACCTCTATGGCGGTTACCCCAGCACGAACACGGGCACGAACCTCAAAGGGCGCAACTCCAATGTCTATGTGACCACCCTCTCTGCCGAGGCGCAGGACGACTATGCCCTCAACGTGGCACACCTGCTCACCTTCAACGGCACCACCAACACGGTCATTGACGGTTTTACCATCCGTAATGCCAACGCCCGCAGCACGGAGATGATCAGTGGTACACCTGTTACCACGGGGGGTGCCCTGACCTTCAAGAATGCTTCTGACATAAAGATACGCAACTGCGGTATCGCAGGCAACACGGCGAGCCAAGGCGCTGCTGCCGACCTCGAAAGCTCCACAGTGTATTTCGAGAACTGCATCTTCCACAACAATGAGAGTCGTGAGGTAGATGCCAATGGCAATGTGACCTCTACGACGGGAAACATCCTCGTGCGTGTGGGTTCCACTGCCACCTTCAGCCACTGCGATTTCCTGCGCAATGTAGGCAATGCCATCGACAGTTATGGCACTGTTTCGGTGGTCAACTCCATGTTCTATGCCAACATGCGCGAGCCCCTTGAGGACACCCGTAAGAATGATGCCAAGGCGCTTGTGGCTGTGCGTCTGCTCAATGGCGGTAAGTTTAAGGGTGACCACAACCTCTATGATGCCAAATCATCCGACTTCATCACCAACAATAATCTTGACGCCACCAACGAAGCCATACTCACATTTGATTATAGCGACACCTCGACCACCTATCCACGCTTCATCAATCCGACGAAGAATGCGGGCGTGTCTCCTTCGGGCGACGTGACCTACTATGGACGTACCATCTCCTTCCAACCCCACAACAACAACCCGATGGTCAACCGCGCTTCTACGGTAGACGCCGACGGCAATGTGACCGACGACCACACCAAGTGGGGCACCGACATGACGAGCACCATCACCCGTGACTACGGCGGTCTGCCCGACATCGGTGCCATAGAAAACCATGCAGCCACGGTAGCTGAAGAAGGCGTGAAGGCATATCCTGACGGACAATCTCCCTATGGCGGAGCACTCTACGTGCGTGACTACCGCAACACAGACGGCACAGTGGACACCTCGACCGACGGCCGTGACGGTTCGTCATGGAGCAAAGCTATCAACGGAAATGGTACTTACGGCAGCGTGAATGGCTTCCAGTATGCGCTCAACCAGGGCAATACGCAGTGGAGTAATGACAAGACCACCCTGCGCGAGGTGCGTGTGGGTGCAGGCACCTACACTGCCAATCTCGAATGGAAAGAGGGTGTCAACGTGAGGGGAGGCTATCCTGCTGTGGGTAACCCTGGCGAGAACGAACGTAACATCTCCAACGATAAGGACGGCTACAAGACCATCATCGATGGAAACAAGAAAGGTCGTGTGCTCCTACAACCAGATAACTTCTCGCAAGTAGCCACCTTTGAGGGCTTCACCATACAGAACGGATATCTCACAGGTTGGGACTATGGTGCTGGCGTGTATATGCGCAGCAACGGAATTCTGAAGAACTGCCTCGTGCAGAACAACGTGTTTGAAGCCAATAACAAAACAGGCTGGAATTATGGCGGTGCGGGCGTATTCATGAATGCTGGTTCAATCGTGAAGAACTGCAAGATCATGAAGAATACAATCAACTGCACAAGAGCAATATTCATCGG
>CAVKQP010000202.1:0-3805 GCA_963658165.1 Clostridium sp. CAG:302
ATAAGAGAGTAAGGACCAATACTACGAGCGTGCATCTTGTCCTCGACCATATGACCAAGTTTCAAGAAGTAGGTCACACCGACAGTTGCAGGCTGGTCAAAGCGTTCACCTGTTTCACCATCATAGAGGTGTGTAGAACAAAGGTGTGGCAAGCCTGCCTTGTCTGTCCACTCAGAGAGGTCATCAAGTTTAGCGCCATCAAAAATAGGAGTGGCAAACTTCACGCCGAGCTTTCTACCTGCAGCACCAAGAATAGCCTCAAATATCTGACCGAGGTTCATACGAGATGGCACACCCAACGGGTTCAATACCAAGTCTACAGGACGGCCATCTTCCAAGAACGGCATGTCTTCCATACGAGTAACCTTGGAAACAATACCCTTGTTACCATGGCGACCTGCCAACTTATCACCTACACCAATCTTACGCTTCTTGGCAATATATACCTTCGCCATTTGAAGCACGCCTGAAGGTAACTCGTCTCCAATGGTGATGGCAAACTTGCGGCGCTTGAGTTCTGCATCAAGCAACTTATACTTGCGGATGTAGTTCATAATCAGCTTCTGAATCAAGCCATTGGTATGCTCATCTTCTGTCCATCCGCTACTCTGGATGCCCTCATAGTCGAGGTTCTTGAGTGCGGGAACCGTAAACTTACTGCCATTGGTGATGATTTCTGCACCAGAATAGTCCTTGACACCTTTTGAAACCTTGCCTTCCGCAAGCGTCATCAACTTGTCTACAAGGATATCCTTCAAGTCTTCACCCTTTGCCTCATATTCTTCGTCAATCTTAGCAAGTATCACCTTGTCTTGTTTCTTTGACTCACGAGTCTTCACGGCACGAGAGAACAACTTCTTGTCGATCACCACACCGCTCAACGAAGGATTAGCTTTCAATGAAGAATCTTTCACGTCACCAGCCTTATCGCCGAAGATGGCACGGAGCAATTTCTCCTCAGGTGACGGATCGCTTTCGCCCTTAGGCGAAATCTTACCAATCATGATGTCACCTGGCTCAACACGAGCACCAATACGGATAATACCATTATCGTCCAAGTCCTTAGTAGCTTCTTCGCTCACGTTAGGTATATCACTGGTGAACTCCTCCATGCCACGTTTAGTTTCGCGCACGTCAAGAGAATATTCATCCACATGAACACTGGTCAACACATCGTCACGAACCATTCTTTCTGACAATACGATAGCATCCTCATAGTTGTAACCCTTCCAAGGCATGTAAGCAACAAGGAGGTTACGTCCAAGTGCGAGTTCTCCGTTTTCGGTAGCGTAGCCCTCGGTCAAGATATCACCAGCCTTGACGCGTTGTCCCTTATTACAAATAGGACGAAGGTCTATGGTCATGTTTTGGTTGGTACGACGGAACTTAGGAATGCGATACTCCTTCAATGCAGGTTCGAAGCTAACGAACTCCTCTTCTTCTGTTCTGTCATAGAGAATACGAATCGTTGTTGCGTCTACATATTCAATAACACCTTCTCCTTCTGCAGTGATCATCGTGCGAGAATCTTCACACACCTGCTTCTCAAGACCTGTACCGACAATCGGAGCGTCATTGTGGAGCAAGGGTACTGCCTGGCGCATCATGTTACAACCCATCAACGCACGGTGACCGTCGTCATGCTCCAAGAAGGGAATCAGACCTGCAGATACAGAAGCAATCTGCTGTGGAGCAACATCCACGTAATCGACATTATCAGGAGTCACAACAGGATAGTCGGCATCTTGACGGCACTTAACAACCTCACGGATGAAAGTTCCATCTTCGTTCAATGGAGCGTTACCCTGGCCGATAATCTTTGATTCCTCTTCCTCGGCTGTGAGATACTTAACATCAGCATTGTCCATATCCACCTTTGAGTCTTTCACCTCACGATAAGGAGTGACGATGAAACCAAGATCATTAATCTTGGCATAGAGACAAAGTGAAGAAATCAAACCAATGTTAGGACCTTCAGGACTCTCAATAGGACACAGACGACCATAGTGAGTGTAGTGAACGTCACGCACCTCGAAACCGGCACGCTCACGAGACAAACCGCCAGGACCCAATGCAGAAAGACGACGCTTGTGAGTCACCTCTGCCAAGGGGTTGGTCTGATCCATGAATTGAGACAACGGATTGGTACCAAAGAAAGAATTGATAACACTCGAAATTGTCTTGGCATTGATAAGGTCTGTAGGAGTAAACACCTCATTGTCACGTACATTCATACGCTCACGAATGGTGCGGCTCATACGCGCCAAACCAATAGAAAATTGATTACTCAACTGCTCTCCAACCGTACGAACACGGCGGTTAGACAAGTGGTCGATATCGTCCACTGTCGCATTTGAGTTTATCAGTTGGATGAGATATTTGATAATCTCAATAATATCTTCTTTTGTCAGCACACGAACATCCATATCGGTATCGAGTCCCAACTTTTTGTTGATTCTATAACGTCCAACCTCACCAAGGTCATAGCGTTTGTCAGAGAAGAACAAGTTTTGAATTACCTCACGGGCAGATGCATCGTCGGCAGGATCAGCATTACGCAACTGGCGATAGATGTAAAGTACAGCCTCCTTTTCAGAATTACTAGGGTCCTTACCAAGCGTGTTGAAGATGATGGAGTATTTGTTGGCTAATTCCTCATCTTTATGAAGAAGAATAGAGCTGCAACCGCTATCCAAGATTTCGTCCATGTTCTCTTCCGTAATCTCTGTCTCACGCTCCATGATGACCTCTGTACGCTCAATAGAAACAACTTCACCCGTATCCTCATCTACGAAATCTTCATTCCATGTCTTGAGTACACGAGCAGCCAACTTTCTACCAATCGATGCCTTGATGTTCTTTTTGTTTACCTTTACCTCTTCGGCAAGGTCGAAAATCTGGAGAATATCCTTATCCTTTTCAAAACCGATTGCACGGAGAAGAGTAGTTACAGGTAACTTCTTCTTTCGATCGATATAGGCATACATCACATTGTTGATGTCGGTAGCAAATTCAATCCAAGAGCCTTTGAACGGAATGATACGTGCAGAATACAAAACAGTACCATTTGCATGCACACCTTGTCCAAAGAAAACACCTGGAGAACGGTGCAACTGTGACACAACTACACGTTCAGCACCATTGATAACAAAGGTGCCGTTAGATGTCATATAAGGAATCGTCCCAAGGAAGACATCCTGAATAAATGTACCGAAATCCTCATGGTCTGGGTCAGTACAATACAGTTTCATTTTAGCCTTCAAGGGTACGCTATAGGTCAATCCACGCTCAAGACATTCGTCTATGGTATAGCGAGGAGGATCAATATAGTAGTCCAAGAACTCAAGAACGAAGTTATTACGCGTATCTGTAATGGGAAAGTTCTCTGAGAACACCTTGTACAGACCGTCGTTCTTGCGTTCCTCAGGCGGAGTATCCAACTGCAAGAAGTCTTTAAAAGACTTTAACTGCACATCGAGGAAATCCGGATATGGGTACGGATTCTTTACGCTTGCAAAATTTACTCTATTATCAACAATCTTTGAAGCCATCAATCTTTTAAGTTATAGTCTAATTGGCTAATTAGACAAATTAATCAAATAAGACACAAAAAGGTTAAGACCCTCCTACCGGGAAGATCTTAACCGTATTAAAGTGATAAGTAATTTCGATTACTTGAGCTCAACCTTAGCGCCAGCCTCTTCGATAGCCTTCTTAAGGTTCTCAGCCTCGTCCTTAGACAAGCCTTCCTTCAAAGTAGAAGGAGCGCCATCTACGAGATCCTTAGCTTCCTTCAAGCCAAGAC
>CAVKQP010000203.1:0-3791 GCA_963658165.1 Clostridium sp. CAG:302
GCCATAGGGTCTTTAGAAAGGTCGATGCCTTCCTCTGCCTTGAAACCATTGATCAGCCAGTCTATGATAACTTGGTCGAAGTCGTCACCACCAAGGTGAGTATCGCCATTGGTAGAAAGCACTTCGAATACACCACCGCCGAATTCAAGGATAGAGATATCGAATGTACCGCCACCGAGGTCAAACACTGCGATCTTCATGTCCTTATTGGCCTTGTCTACACCATATGCCAATGCGGCTGCTGTAGGCTCATTCACGATACGGCGAACGTTCAAACCTGCAATCTGTCCAGCTTCCTTAGTAGCTTGACGTTGTGAATCTGAGAAATAGGCAGGCACCGTGATAACAGCATCTGTCACTTCCTGGCCGAGATAGTCTTCTGCAGTCTTCTTCATCTTCTGAAGAACCATAGCGGAAATCTCCTGTGGAGTGTATTTTCTTCCTTCAATGTCTACGCGTGGATATCCTCCTTCGTTGACTACTGCGAATGGAACGCGGCTCACTTCCTTTGCGCTCTGCTCGTATGTCTCGCCCATAAAACGCTTGATGCTATACACCGTATTCTTTGGGTTGGTGATAGCCTGACGCTTTGCTGGATCACCGACCTTGCGTTCGCCGTCTTTTACGAAACCTACCACAGATGGTGTGGTGCGCTTACCCTCGCTGTTGGTGATAACTACAGGTTCGTTGCCTTCGAATACAGCAACACATGAGTTTGTAGTTCCTAAGTCGATACCAATAATCTTTCCCATAATTGTATTTCTTTTTTATTTGTTATTCTTGTTGATGTTCATTCTTGAATGGTCTTACTGCTTTCTGTAGTCAGCCGTTCGCTTATTCTTCTACAAAACGTATGCCAATATGCGGGAATGGCAGAACTGTGCCATATGATATGACATAGTGTCACAACCATCTGCCCAGTAGACAAGAAAAAACCTCATGACTGTCGCAGCCATGAGGTGTGATGTTTCTTATTAATAATAGGTGTAAGGTTATTCTATTTCGCCTTTGCTGATGATGGCAGCCTTAATGGCACCTTCCAACTCTTCGCACAATTCAGGATTGTCGCGGAGTAGTGTCTTTGTAGCGTCACGACCTTGTGCCAGTTTTGCATCTTTATAGCTAAACCAGCTACCGCTCTTCTTGATGATGTCGTATTCTACGCCCAAGTCTACAATCTCTCCGACTTTTGAGATGCCTTCTCCAAACATAATGTCGAATTCAGCCTTGCGGAATGGAGGAGCCACTTTGTTCTTGATGACCTTCACCTTGGCATGGTTGCCCAATATTTCGTCTCCGTCCTTAATGGGTGTTCCCTTTCTGATGTCGAGGCGCACACTGGCATAGAACTTCAGTGCGTTACCGCCCGTAGTCGTTTCGGGATTGCCAAACATAATACCGATTTTCTCACGCAACTGGTTGATAAAGATGCATGTGGTGTTGGTTTTACTGATGGTTCCTGTCAACTTGCGCAGTGCTTGACTCATCAGTCGTGCTTGAAGTCCCACCTTGTTGTCACCCATATCACCCTCGATTTCTGCCTTGGGTGTGAGTGCAGCCACCGAGTCAACTACCAAGATGTCTACCGCAGCAGAGCGTATCAGCTGGTCTGCAATCTCGAGTGCTTGTTCGCCATTGTCGGGTTGTGAAATGAGTAGGTTGTCTACATCTACACCCAACTTGCTTGCATAGAATCTGTCGAAGGCATGTTCTGCATCGATGAATGCTGCAATGCCGCCTTGCTTTTGTGCTTCTGCGATGGCGTGAATGGCAAGTGTTGTCTTACCAGATGACTCAGGACCATAAATTTCAATGATTCTGCCACGTGGATAACCGCCTACGCCGAGTGCCACGTCCAAGCCGATACTACCTGTAGGAATTACCTCTACGTTTTCTATCTTCTCGTCACCGAGTTTCATGATCGACCCTTTGCCGAAGTCTTTCTCTATTTTAGCCATAGCAGCCTGAAGTGCTTTGAGCTTGCCTTCTTGTGCCGCATTGGTCGCATTAGTTGTTTCTTCTTTTGTCATAATTTTATTTATTGGTTAGTTTTCGGTTAAAGTTCTAAGTCGCCATCCTTGATTTCATGCCAAGGTAACCCTTGTTTGTTGAGTTGTTCCATAAACGGATCAGGGTCAAACTCTTCCACATTCCATACGCCCGGGCGCTTCCAAAGTCCCTTGAAGAACATCATGGCACCAATCATAGCGGGCACTCCTGTGGTGTAGCTCACGCCTTGCATGCCAGTTTCCTTATAGGCTGCCTCATGTGAGCAGTTGTTATATATATAATAGGTGTGCTCTTTCCCGTCTTTCAGTCCGCGGATGCGACAGCCGATGCTGGTCTGTCCGTCATAGTTAGAGCCGAGGTCTTGTGGATTGGGCAGCACGGCTTTTAGAAATTGCAAGGGGACGATTTTCACCTTGACTTTCTTTTCTGGATTGTCTGCCAATGGAGCTTCATACTCAATCTCGTCAATACGCGACATCCCTAGATTTTGTATGCAGTCGAGATAGGTGAGATATTGCTGTCCGAATGTCATCCAGAAGCGTGCGCGCTTGATGGTGGGATAGTTCTTGACCAAGCTTTCTATTTCCTCGTGGTGGAGCAGATAGCTTTCTTTAGCTCCGATTTCAGGATAATTGAGTGGCTGATGTATTTCAAGCGGTTCAGTTTCCACCCATTTACCATCTTGCCAATAGAGGCCCTTTTGGGTTATCTCGCGGATGTTGATTTCTGGGTTAAAGTTGGTGGCGAAAGCTTTGTGGTGGTTGCCTGCATTGCAGTCCACGATATCGAGATATTGGATTTCGTCAAACACATGCTTAGCAGCATATGCGGTAAAGATGCTGGTAACGCCAGGATCGAAGCCGCATCCCAATATGGCAGTCAGTCCTGCTTCTTCAAAGCGCTGCTTGTATGCCCATTGCCAAGAATATTCAAAGTGAGCCTCGTCCTTGGGTTCATAGTTGGCAGTGTCAAGATAGCTGCATCCACAAGCAAGACAAGCATCCATGATGGTGAGGTCTTGATAGGGTAGGGCAAGGTTGATGACCAATTCAGGTTTGAATTCGTTGAACAACTTCTTCAATTGTTCCACATCGTCAGCGTCCACTTGTGCGGTCTTGATATTGGGATTACCAATAGCCTTGACAATCTTGTCACACTTTTCTTTGGTACGGCTGGCAATCATGAAGTCTGTAAACACGTCTGCGTTCTGTGCGATTTTCACAGCAGCCACCGTAGCGACGCCACCGGCGCCAATCATTAAAACTCTTCCCATTTCTTATGTTTGTTATTGTTATTATGCTTGTTTTTGATGGTTGTGCCTATACTATCCTTTAATTTCGTCTGCTTTGATACCCAACGCATTCATCAGTGAATAGCCGAGAATTTCTTGCCTAAAGTTTCCCCCAGGCATAGGCTGCATGCTGAACACGGTGATATGTTTGTCTTCATCAGCTTGCCTAAGCACGTGAGCGATGTCGCTATAGAGCATCTTGTCTTCTGCATTCGGGATGACCATGATGCGTTTCACATCTCCGCTATTGGCTGCCGTTTGCAAGATGTCTACGAAAAAGTCGTTGCTGTCGACCAGTTCTTCTTCGATGGGAAACGAACAAATGGAAAATTCTCCCAAGTTGTCTTTGAAGGCAGTGGCATTGAGCTGAGTTTCCAAGTTGCCAGGGGTGAAGTTTTCCAAAACTTTGGTGTTCTTCCTATGGATGAATATTACCTGCGTTTCGTGCTGTCCTTCGCGAAGTCCTCCGTCGAGTGCCACACTGTCTATC
>CAVKQP010000204.1:0-3770 GCA_963658165.1 Clostridium sp. CAG:302
TTCTTCGGGATTTGTAATCCCGAAGCTGCATACTCCATGGGATTTGTAATCCCAATTACACAAGCGCAGAAACGAGGGAGTATTCTGGGATTACAAATCCCATGACATTACCAGGCTCGGGATTGCAAATCCCGAGCAACAGTAGCAACTGTCGACGATATAGGAAGCACCAAGGTAGTAGTCGACGCGCCCTCGCGTCGTACCTTAGCGCCCAAAGGAAAGAATGGCGTGACAAGCAGTTCACACATCCACATGGGGCAGGCGGGGGCGCCAGCCCTACTACCCTACGCTGTTCTTCGGGATTTGTAATCCCGAAGCAACTGTCAGCTACAGTCATTCTTACCTTTGGACCTTGGGTCGACGCGGGGGCGCGTCGACTACCATTTTGTCGTTAGTAGGGCTGGCGCCCTCGCCTGCCCCTTTGCGCCCTAAGGAGATATATCCATTCGACTACTTTAGCGCCAATAGTTGCTCTTGCATGCGGAGGAGTTCGTCGCGATATTGGGCGGCTTGGAGGAAGTCGAGATCTTTGGCGGCTTGCTTCATCAGGCGCGTGGTGTTGGCGATGCTCTTTTCGAGTTGTTCGCGCGTCATGTGCGCCACGATGGGGTCTGCCACCATGCCGGACGACTGCGGCTCGACATATGCCTTGCCCACAGAAGCGGCACCTGAGGCATCGGGTTGGAGGTTGGCGGTGAGTGCCGACTGCTTGAGTTCCTTCCGGATCTGCTGCGGCGTGATGTGGTGTTCGGCATTGTAGCGCAACTGTTTCTCGCGGCGGCGCAGGGTCTCATCGATGGTGAGTTGCATGCTCGCGGTGATGGTGTCGGCATACATGATGGCCTTGCCGTGCACATTGCGGGCGGCACGGCCTACGGTCTGAGTGAGCGAACGGTGGGAACGCAGGAAGCCCTCTTTGTCGGCATCGAGTATTGCCACGAGCGACACTTCGGGCAGGTCGAGGCCCTCACGCAACAGGTTGACACCCACGAGCACATCGTAGACACCCGCACGGAGGTCTGCCATAATCTTTACACGGTCGAGCGTAGCCACATCGCTGTGTATGTAGTTGGCGCGCACGTCGTGGTTGAGGAGATATTCGGTGAGTTCCTCCGCCATGCGCTTGGTGAGCGTGGTGACGAGCACCCGTTCGTCGCGGTGCTTGCGGGTGAGTATCTCGTCCATGAGGTCGTCCATCTGATTCTCGGTCGGGCGCACCTCTATCTCGGGGTCGAGCAGTCCTGTGGGGCGGATGATCTGCTCGACGACGACGCCCTCGCTCTCACGCAACTCGTAGTCGGCAGGCGTGGCACTGACGTAGATGACCTGGTTGACCATGCTCTCGAACTCGTCGAACTTCAACGGGCGGTTGTCGAAGGCTGCGGGAAGGCGGAAACCATACTCCACGAGGTTCTGCTTCCGCGCCCGGTCGCCGCCATACATGGCATTGATCTGCGGCACACTCACGTGGCTCTCGTCGATGACCATGAGATAGTCGTCGGGGAAGAAGTCGAGCAGGCAGTAGGGCTTTTGTCCTTCGCTGCGTCCATCGAAATAGCGCGAATAGTTCTCGATGCCCGAACAGTGGCCCAGTTCCTTGATCATCTCCATGTCGTACTCCACGCGCTCCTTGATGCGCTGCGCCTTAATGGGGTCGCCCAGTTGCTCGAAGAAGTTTATTTGCTTGACGAGGTCGTTCTGTATGGCGCGGATGGCTATCTCGGTCTGTTCCTTAGAGGTGACGAAGAGGTTGGCGGGATAGATCTCGTAGTCGTCGAACGAGGCTAGGCGATGGAAGGTGAGGTTGTCCACCTCCTCTATGGAATCGATCTCATCGTCCCAGAAAGACACCCTCAGCACGTTCTCGCTATAAGCCAAGAAGATGTCCACGGTGTCGCCCTTCACCCGGAAGTTGCCGCGCTCGGGAGCGATGTCGTTGCGCACGTAGAGCGCGTCGACCAGTTGGCGGAGAAACATGTTGCGGTCGAGTTGTTGTCCGCGCTTGATGCGTATGACGCTCTGGCGCATGGCGACAGGTCCGCCCATGCCGTAGATGCACGACACCGACGACACTACCACCACGTCGCGTCTGCCCGAAAGCAGCGCCGAGACGGCTCCCAGACGAAGGCGGTCGATCTCCTCGTTGATGGCAAGGTCTTTCTCTATATAGGTGTCGGAAGAAGGTAGGTAGGCTTCGGGCTGATAGTAGTCGTAGTAGGACACATAGTACTCCACGGCGTTGTTGGGGAAGAAGCCCTTCATCTCCTCGTAGAGTTGGGCAGCGAGCGTCTTGTTGTGGCTAAGGATGAGCGTGGGGCGGTTCGCCTTGGCGATGACATTGGCCACGGTGAACGTCTTGCCCGAGCCGGTCACGCCGAGCAACACCTGAGCGCGGTCGCCCCGGTTGAGCCCATCGGTGAGTTGGGCAATAGCCTCGGGTTGGTCGCCCGTGGGCTGATATTTAGATGTAAGTTCAAACTGTTTCATTGCGTTCGTGCAAAATTACACATTTTTTGTGGGGAGATGATTATTTTCTTCGTCTTTTATATGCTTGGCACGCCATTCTGATGCGATATGGTCGACGCGAGGGCGCGTCGACTACTATTCAACTATTACGTTAGAAAATGATGTTATGTTGCACATTAACAGTAATTCACACCTTGCAGAGAAGCATGGCTTGCTAAGGGGAGGAAATGGTAGTAACTTTGCATATAGAAAAGGAACGGGAACCCAAACCTCTTTCTACAGAGAACAAAGGCGGAAGCAACGCGCGCAGCTGAAACCGAAAACAAGTTATTAACCCATTAAAAAATTAAACAATTATGGCATCTAATCAGAAAGGTACTTTGAATTACAAAGTGAAAGCAGTGAAAGTAGCAAACGACGTGACGGGAAAGAAGAAGTATGTGGCACATGCGGTGAGCAAAGGCATCGTGAGCTTTGAAGATTTCGTCACCCACATCGCAGAGCACGGCTCACCCTTCAGCCGCGGTACGATCCACGGTGTGCTCACCGACGCCCTCGACTGCTTGCAGGAGAAAATACTCAACGGCGAGTGTGTACGCCTCGGCGAACTGGGACTCTTCAGCGTGGGCATAGACGGAAAGAGTGCTGATAAGCTGGAGGATTGGTCGGTGTCACAAAACGTGACGGGCGTTCACTTGCTCGTGCGCAACACGAAGAGCTGGAGCAACAGCCAATTGCGCAACCGCTGCCGCCTTGTGGAAGCCGGCACCTATGTGGCAGGTGGGAGCACCAAGGACGAAAGCACCGCAGCAGACGAGAATGCAGAAGACTAAACGTGACGCACCATGAGTAGTTCTTCGACCAAACGCGACACCTGGCGCTTCATCATCCAGACACTGATCGCCGTGCTCACCGCCATCGGCACCACCCTCGGGGTGACCTCGTGCATGGCATAGACACCGCTTACTAACATCATCTAAAAAAACTCCCCGACGCTCGAACAGTGAGTGTCGGGGAGTTTTCGTTATGTGATATCACAAGGAGCGACTACACGAGATACTGTGAAGAGATGCTCTCGCAGTTCTCCACGCGGCGGATGGTCTCGGCAAACATGTCGGCTACAGACAGTTGCTTCACCTTAGCACAGCGGTTGGAGTATGGGATAGAGTCGGTGAAGACAATCTCTTCAAGGGCAGACTTCTGCACACGCTCGCTGGCAGGACCACTCATCACGCAGTGGGAAGCACAAGCGCGCACGCTCTTGGCACCAGCCGCCTTCATGATGTCGGCAGCCTTGGTGATGG
>CAVKQP010000205.1:0-3758 GCA_963658165.1 Clostridium sp. CAG:302
GTGGGCATCACCTGCATACTATATTTATTTTTGTTAAACTATGCCAATATTTGAGCACCAAAACGCGAGGATCTTCGTTATATAATAAAATACATATAATATGACAACAAGCCATCATACACCCATGCAACCCTCCGATTATGACAAGCCTAACCCTTTCGAAATACGCCGTGCGCTGATTGAGGACAGATGTGTCGTGGACACGAAAGCCGCTTTCAAAGCATTCAAGAGAAAAAACGGCGAGGCGCATCACCACTCAAAAGTCATGAAAGTATCCATCTCTTTCTTATTGGCAGCAGCGTGCTTCATTGGCTTCCTTTTTGTCATGAGATGGACCAAGACAGAAGACACACCACGAAACGATCAACTTGCGCAGCTCGGAAATGTGGTATATGAAGCTCAACCGCAACGAAAATATATTTGCATTGATACAGGAGGAAAGACCATTGAATTGAATCCGACGGCGAAAAACCAAGAAGACGGAATTATTCTAACCGACAACAACGAGATTCAAGTTTTCAATGTTCCTAGCGACAATCACGACATCACAACACTTTCTGTTCCGCAAGGACAGCAAGCCAAAATTATGCTTGATGACGGAACTGTCGTTTGGATGAACGCCGATAGCCGCTTGACATTTCCCCGACATTTCCACAAAGAAGGCACACGAGAGGTAGAACTCCTTGGAGAAGCATACTTTGAAGTGACCCATGACGAAGAAAGGCCCTTTATCGTCACTTGCAACGATGTCAAGACCACCGTATTAGGAACAAAATTCAATATACATTATTATAAAGGTGAAAAACCAATAGTCACCCTGATTAGCGGAAAGGTGGCGGTCACTCACGACAAACAAGAAGCACTGCTAAACCCTGAGCAGGCCGTGAGTTTCTCTGAAAATGGAGACGACATCAACATCACGTCTGCCGATTTGGATGTAGTAACCAGTTGGATGAACGGCACCTTCTATTTCGATGGGCAAACGCTGCAAGAGATATTATCCGAGATAGGCAGATGGTATAACATCAACATCGTATTTGGCTCCGACAAACATCTCAACGAAAAATTGCACTTCAACACAGAACGGAGCAATAGTATAAAAGACATCATCAAACAATTACAGATGATTTGCACCGCCAAAATGCGACTCACAGACAAAGCACTGATTGTAGATTAATCAGTGCTTTGTGCTTTCATAACGTCAATAAAGTCATACTCTAACTTTCCTTCCGTTTGTTTTAACATCAATTAAAGGTACAAATTCTATATTCATCACGTAACTATAATATAAGGACTTATAGAATATATAGAAAAGTAAAGATGCGAACAAGCACAAGAAAGCTAATGGGAACAAGAGTAAAGAGAGATTTATTGACACTCTTGTTGTTTGTAACAACCCTATCCACATTCGCGCAACACAAACCTATATCCGTCTCGTTCAATAACGAGAAGGCTACAGTGGCATTGCGCAAAGTAGAGAAATTGTCAGGAAAGAAGATCCAGTACAACTACAATGATGTGAATTTCAAAGTAACACTCAGCATGACCAACAAGTCGGCTGAGCAAGTGGTCAACGCCATCATCCAAAATCACGGACTGCGAATAGACTCTAAGGGCGAAAACATCGTCATCATCAAGGATGCAAATACGCCCAAAGAGCAAGTAGACCCCATGTCGGTACAAGGTATTGTCGTTGACGAAAAGGGAGAAGCTATCATCGGTGCGGTGGTTAGAAACCGCGGCAGCAAAACCAACACAGTGACTGATGCAAACGGAAGATTCTCCTTGAAAGCAAATTCAGAAAATGTAGCGCTCGACATCAGCTACTTAGGCATGCAAGACGCCCAGTGGACTGGTAAACGTGGAGAATGGGCATTAGTATTAATGAAAGATGCGAGCCACACGCTGAACGATGTCGTTGTGACAGGCTATCAGCAGTTGGACCGCCGCAACCTCACCTCGTCGGTTGTTTCCAAGAACATGGATGAACTGATGCGAGGTGGTGTGAGCGATGTATCCAAGATGCTTGAAGGTCAAATCCCCGACCTTATCTCTACTTCTGCCAGTGGTGAAATCAATGCCACCAATAAAATCCGTATTCGTGGTACTTCCACGTTGATTGGTAACCGTGAGCCTCTGTGGGTGCTCGACGGCGTCATCCTCACAGACCCCATCAGTCTCACCTCCGATGTATTAAACGACCCCGACTACGTCAATCGTATCGGCAATGCCATTTCTGGTATCAACCCTCAAGACATTAAGCGTATCGACGTGCTGAAAGATGCTGCCGCAACGGCACTCTATGGAACCCGTGCAGCCAATGGCGTCATCGTGGTTACCACCAAGAGTGGACGCGAAGGCAAACCCATCGTGTCGTATACCACCCAACTCACCTTGCGCAAGCGCCCATATTACACAGATAGCAAAATCAACTTGATGAACTCTGCCGAGCGCATTGAGTTCTCACAATATCTCACCGATAGGCATTACAACTTCCCTGACGACATGCCTCAAACAGGATATGAATATGCACTCAAGCAATATTACAACAAGCAATTAACGCATGACGAGTTCTTGAGTCAGATTAACAGCTTGGCAGCCCAGAACACCGACTGGTTCAAGTTACTCACACACAACTCGTTCTCACACGACCACTCTGTGAGCATCTCTGGTGGTTCCGACAAAGTGAGATATTACACATCCATTGGCTACACCGACCAAGACGATGTGATCAACAACACGACAAACCGTCGCTACACGGCGATGGCGAAAATAGACATGACACTCAGCAACAAGTTGCAGCTTCAAGTCAACGTCAACGGCTATCTCAACAACCGTGAATACTCTGCTGGAGAAGTTAATCTGATTAACTATGCCTATACGACCAGCCGTTGTATTGCAGCATACAATGCTGATGGAAGCTACCACTTCTATAATAAGCCGAGTAGCAAAAGCTATTTGAAATATAACGCTCTTTTTGAAGACGAGAATAGCAGTACGGAGCAAGAAACAAACGCTGTCACAGCCACATTCAACCTCCGCTATCAGCCCATCAAAGATTTGTTTTTCAATGCCGTATTCTCTGCCAACGTGCAAAACGCCAATGTGGATACCTGGTATGGAGAACAATCATATTACGTAGCCTCACTGCGCAATTGCAACTATGACGAAGATCCGGCAAAAGACAGCGACGACTATTTGCCCTATGGTGGTGAGCTAACCACTCAAAACAACAAGAATATCGGTTGGACAGCCCGCTTGCAAGCAAACTACAACAAGTATTTCGGCGAGAACATGATGCACAACATCAATGTTGCGCTCGGTTTTGAAGCTAGTTCAACCCATGCAAAAGGTTATAGCTACACCCAACGTGGCTATTATAAAGACCGCGGCATGTCGTTTGCTACCAACATTCCTACGGATTTCACTGCCTATTGGAACTGGATGCAAACCAATGTGCCGACGTTGTCAAACAACAAAACCAACATTGTTTCCGCATACGCCACCTTGTCTTATACCTTCAAAGACATCTTTACGGTGAACGCCAATGGTCGTTTCGACGGTTCCAACCAGTTTGGTAGCAGAAGCAAAGAAAATCTGTTGCCTATCTGGTCTGTATCAGGAAACCTTAATCTCCTTTCGCTTCTAAAGATTCAAAAGAATTGGCTGAACGACATAAGGCTGAAGGGATCGTATGGTGAACAAGGAAACATGCTGGACAACCAAACGCCAGAGCTCATTATCAAGAAGGGCAATAT
>CAVKQP010000206.1:0-3735 GCA_963658165.1 Clostridium sp. CAG:302
CCATCCAACTGTTGGTAGAGAATGCAGTGAAGCACAATGCCCATTCCGCCCGACAGCCCCTGCGTGTCGTCATCAGAAGGGAGGGCGACGTTGTAGTGGTCTGGAACGAACGCATGCCGCTGAAAGGCAAGTCGCCCAGTACGACAAAGATAGGATTGAAGAACCTCAACGAGCGGTATGGGTTACTGGGATTGCATCCGCAGATCATTGAGACGGAGAAAGCGTTTGAGGTAAGGATTCCCGTGATAAATAACTGACGATATGAAGATACTGATTATAGAAGATGAGGAGCGCAGTTTTATGCGACTGCGTCGCTTGCTCCAACAGATAGACGACACCTTTGAGATAGAGAGCCCAATCACTAATGTGGCTGAGGCTGCCGAGAAGTTGAAGGGCGCGTATGACATCATCTTCGCCGACATACGCTTGGATGATGGTGACGTGTTTGAGGCGTTCCTGCAAGTGCAAGTCGAAGCCCCCGTCATCTTCACCACGGCTTACAATGAGTATGCCTTGGAGGCATTCCGAAGCAATGGCATTGCTTATCTGCAGAAACCCATCGTGCCACAGGAATTGGCTGAGGCTGTGGAAAAGGCCAAGAAACTGACAACCTCCGACCACCCCTCGCAGGATTATTCCGCCCTCTTGGCTTCCCTAGGTCTGAAGAAACAAGATTATAGAGAGCATTTCCTTGTGCAGAATGCCGAAGGCTACACCGTGCTCAATGTGCAGGACATCAACCACGTTTCTACCGAGAACGGCATCACCCGTGCTTTTCTCCACAACGGCAGGTCGATGGCACTCAGCTTCTCGCTCAATGACATTGAGGCACAGCTCGCCCCCACGAAGTTCTTTCGTGCCAACCGCCAATACATTATCGGCATAGACAGCATTGATCGCATCAATTTCCTCTTCGCCTCCAAACTGTCCATCCACCTGAAGGCTTATCCTCAGGTGGAGATTGTCGTGAGCAAGGAGAAGTCGGCACAGCTTAAAGAATGGATAGATAGATGAGCAGTGTAGCGTAAAAATAGGATATTGTCAGTGGACTATTGGTGAAGGAAAGGATTTTCCACCACATTTTTATGAATTTCCCCATGGTGTGTAGAATGCTTATACTACCTTTACAGGCGAAATAGGAAAACAAACTAAAACCAATATGAAACTGAAAGAACTTTTATTGTGTGCTTGGGTTGCCACGGCATTGCCTGTGGTCGCACAGCAACGATCCGTGATGGACATTTCCAATCAGGATTGGCATATCACACTCGACCCGAAGGCGCAGTGGGTGAACGATGTTTTGCTTACTCCGCCCGTCGATGTGAAGACCTTGCCTGTTTATGTGCCGACGGGTGGATGGACGCTTCTGGACCATCCGAACAAGCGGAACGTGCATCTCCCTGCTACCGTCGAAGGCGAATTGTGGGGATGGAACGGACAAACCTATGGTGTGAACGGCAACTATGTGGGCGTGTCGTGGTTCAACACAACGGTCACTGTGCCTTCTACTTGGCAGGGGAAAAGAGTGGCGCTGCAGTTTGACGCCGTTCGCTTTCGTGCAGAAGTGTTTGTCAACCGCCAACTTGTGGGCTATGACCTGGTCAACAGTACACCATTTGAGATTGATATTACGCCCTATGTGAAATATGGGGAAGAGAACGACGTGGCAGTGCGCATCACCGACCCTAACGGCAATTTCAACTGGAAAGACTCGCAATGCTTCCCATGGGGGAAATATATCGTGAACCCCACCCATGGCTTTGGCGGCATCACGGGTAGGGTACACCTGTGTGCCACCCCGCAAACCTATATAGACGATGTGTTTGTAGAAAATACCCCAGCCGTGTCTACGGTCAACCTGCATATCTCGTCGCAGGGCGTGCAACGTGCCACACCGCTTGAACTACAACTCCGTGAGTGCGGCAGCGACAAGGTGGTGTGGTCGCAACGAGCACAGATGGATACCGATAAGAAGGATGTGACGCTGACCTTGCCCGATGCAAAGTTGTGGAGCACAGACCATCCCAACCTTTATAACCTCACTGTGCGGTTGGGCGACGATCAAGTTACGAAGCGCTTTGGCTTTCGGTGGTTCGAGGTGCGCAACGTGAATGGCGACCGTCAGTTCTATCTCAATGGCAAGCGCATGACGCTCATCACTGCCATCTCGTGGAGCTTCTGGCCCGACAACGGCATCACCCCATCCAAGGAACTAGCCTACAAACAGGTGCGTGATGCCAAGGCGCTGGGCATGAATATGCTCAACTTCCACCGCACCATCGGTAATGCCGACGTGCTCAATGCTGCCGATGAACTGGGCTTGCTCTATTTCGAAGAACCTGGCGGAAACCAGTATCCTGCCGGCAAGTTTGACGATGGCACCATCTATACACGCTTCTATTTCAATTTCCGCAATGAGAAACTTGCGCGCATGATCCGTCGCGACCGCTCCCATCCGTCGCTGGTCATCTATAATCTCCACAATGAGCGCGGCGCTTTGCCGCAGGCGGAAGACCGTCGCGAGATGCGCATGGCACACCAGTTAGATCCCTCACGCATCTTGACCTACAACTCGTGCAATGGTAAGAATCCTGAAGGCATTCCCGACGACCATTTCAAACTCCACATGATGCCAGGCGACACCGCTTTCTACAATGTGGGGTGGTGGGACAACCATCACGCTGGCGGTCCGGGTGTCTATCACGACTATATATATAAAGGTAAGGACGACTACCTGCGCTGGTCGGGAAACAAGGGCGAAATCGTCTACTGGGGTGAAGAGGGTGCCATCGGAACACCGCCCCGTCTACAACTGATTCGTGATGAAATTCTCAAGAGCGGTCGCACGTTGGGATGGGAAGCCAAGGACTATCTGGCATGGTATGATGCCTACGACCGCTTCCTCAAGGAACGAGGCTTTGAAAAGGCGTTCCCGTGCGTAGACAGTCTGACCCGACAGATGGGCAATGTGGCATACTATTATCAAGGACGCGTGATGGAGAATGTGCACATCAGCAACACCGTGGATGCCTACGCCGTGAATGGATGGGAGTCGATGAAACTGGAGAACCATTCGGGCATCGTAGACAACTACCGCAACCTGAAGGGCGATGCCCAGCTGATAGCACGCTACAACCGCCCGCTCTATCTCGCTGTGAAACTCACTCACAAGGTGCTTGCTGTGGGCGACACCACTAGTGTGGATGTGTATATCGTCAACCGCGAAAACGTGCACGGCAATGCTCAGCTATTGCTCACCGCCAAGGATGCCAGCGGCAAGGTGGTGGCACAGACCAAGCGCAACGTGCGGGTGAGCGGTGGCGTGACCTATGGTGAGGACTTGTCGTTGGGATGGCGTGTCAGGCTGAACACTGCAGGCTATACCAAGATCGAGGCACGACTCTTGCAGAAAGGTAAGACCGTGGCGACGGGCGACGACATGACCTATGCGGTCAAGATGAATGCCGACAGCATCGCAGGGGGCTGTGCCGTGGCTGACACGACGGGTGTGTTGGCTGCCTATCTTCGTTCGCAAGGCGTCCAAGTGGAAGAATACAAGAGCGGCAGACCGCAAGCCGACTTCATGCTGGTTGGGGCGTTTGAACCTACCCAGTTTGGCAGCGGCTGCAGCGATATCCTTGAGTGGGTACACACGGGACACACGTTGGTCGTGGTAGACAATACGGAACGCTGGGCAGAACTGCTTTGCGACAAAGAGATGATGGACTATCGCGG
>CAVKQP010000207.1:0-3683 GCA_963658165.1 Clostridium sp. CAG:302
GCATAGAGATAGGAAGCCTCTTGGCTCACCTCGGTCTTGGCGTCGGTCTGCTGTGTGTCGCGGATGTGGCGCATCAAGTTCACGCGGTCGGCAATCATGATGAGGATCACGCGCATGTCTTCTGCAAACGAGAGCAACAAGTTGCGGAAGTTTTCGCTTTCGATGACAGGGTTCTTCTTATAGAGCTCGTGTATTCGTATGAGTCCGTTGATGATGTGCGACACGCCCATGCCATACTGGTCTTCCACTTGCTGGGTGGTGGCTATGCCGCTGGCCACGATGGTATAAAGGATGATGGCAAACACGCCATCGCGCTTCAGCCCGATTTCTTCTACTGAGAGTTCTGCCGTTTCAAACGCCATCAGTAGGGGGTTGAGTCCGAACACGTCGCGTTGCATCTTGCCCGAATTGAGGGCTTCTACCAGTTGCACGCGCAACTTCTTCTCGTCTCCGGTTTTTATCGATGAACCTATGGCTGTTTTCAGCTTGCGCGCAAGCGAGAGCAAGCGTCTACTTTCTTCCTTAGTGAATGTAAGTTTTTCTTCCATATTCGTGTCCTTCTTCTGGTTAATCGTTGGTATTTGTGATAAAATTCCGTTGCAAAGATACATATTTTTGTCAAATAATTCGTGAATCTCACGGAACTATTGTATTTTTGTGGGTGAATATCATCAACCTAATAAACACTTAAGAGTATGTTGACAAAAGAAGACCTTAAGCAGATTGCCCAAAAAGGTATATCTGAGCAGCAAATTGAAAAACAACTGGAAGACTTCAAGACGGGTTTCCCCTTTCTTCGTTTGCAGGGCCCTGCCGCTATAGGCAACGGCATTATGGCTCCCGATGACGAGCGCAAGGCTGAATATGTCAAGGTTTGGCAAGATTACAAGGCTGAGGGGAAAAAGGTGGTAAAGTTTGTTCCGGCTTCTGGAGCAGCCAGCCGCATGTTTAAAAACCTCTTCGCTTTTCTGACCGCCGACTACGATGTGCCCACCACAGACTTCGAGAAAACCTTCTTCGACAATATTAAGAAGTTCGCCTTCCGTGAGGCTCTCTGCAAGAAATGTAAGGAGAACGAGGGTAAAGACCTCAAGACCTTGCTCGCCGAAGGGCAGTATAAGGCCATCGTATCCAACCTGCTTGAACCCAAGGGACTGAACTATGGACAACTGCCCAAGGGCTTGCTCCAGTTCCATGAATATGAAGACGGTGTGCGCACACCGATGGAGGAGCATCTTGTTGAGGCTGCACTCTATGCGTCGAGCAACGGCGAAGCCAACATACACTTTACGGTGAGCCACGAACATCTTGACTTGTTCAAGAAGATGGTAGAGGAAAAAGAAGGCACTTATGAGGCTAAATATGGATGCCAATACCATGTGTCATTCTCAGAGCAGAAGCCTTCTACCGACACCGTAGCAGCTAATCCTGACAACACTCCTTTCCGCACGGAAGACGGCAAGCTATTGTTCCGTCCGGGAGGTCATGGTGCATTGATTGAAAACCTTAACGAGATTGATGCAGATGTGGTGTTTATCAAGAATATAGACAACGTAGTGCCCGATCGTCTGAAGGGAGACACCGTAGACTACAAGAACCTGCTTGCAGGTATACTCGTCACTTTGCAGCAGCGCGCGTTTGGCTATCTGCGCAAGCTCGACACAGGTAAGTATTCTCATGAAGACTTGGAGGAAATCATCCGCTTCGTGCAGCGCGATCTTTGCTGTCGCAAGGAAGACATCAAGATGCTCGAAGATGCCGACTTGGTCATCTATCTGCGCAAGAAGCTCGACCGTCCGATGCGTGTCTGCGGTGTGGTGAAGAATGTGGGCGAACCTGGTGGTGGTCCATTCCTTACCTATAATGCCGATGGCACGGTGAGCTTGCAAATCTTGGAAAGCAGCCAGATAGACAAGCACAACGAAGCATATGTCAAAATGTTTACCGAGGGTACGTACTTCAATCCCGTTGATTTGGTCTGCGCATTCAAGGATTACAAGGGCAACAAGTTCGACCTTCCTGAGTATGTAGACAAGACGACAGGCTTCATCAGCAGCAAGAGCAAGAACGGCCGTGAGCTTAAGGCACTTGAGTTGCCCGGCTTGTGGAATGGTGCGATGAGCGACTGGAATACGGTATTTGTGGAAGTGCCACTCACCACCTTCAATCCTGTGAAGACCGTGAACGACTTGCTTCGCGAGCAACATCAGAAATAAGAAAAACCGAGACAACGACTTACAACTCGTAACTCATAGTCTTACACATCATAAAACTGCCAGTAGCACATCGTTACTGGCAGTTTTGTGTTGATAGCTTTATGCTTGCGTTTTTTATTCTTCAATCTCAGAGAGTGAACGGGCAAATTTGTTCACAAAATTGCCAATGGTCTCGATGGGCGCATAGTTGACATAGTAGACGCTTCGACGCAGATTTCGTCTGAGTGCAGCGTTGTTGTTATGTATGAGTCCAGCATTTCCTTGGCGGAAGTGCCATTCGTTGGCATTGTCGTGTTGGGTGTGTGCCAGTGAACGGAGCGTCAATCGGTAGGCAGAAGGCTCTATCCTTTTGACGAATGGTATCTCGTCGGGGGTGAAATGAAACAGCGAAACCAGAATGCTTCCTTGCAATTGAGCCATGCGGCGAAGAGCCAGTTTGCCCAACCATCGGTCGAGTTTGTCGAAGTCGGTCTTGTCACCTTTTTCGCGCAGATAGGTGCCCAGGCAAATCACGCCGTGCAACACCATGCCCTTGTTGAGCATGTCGTTGAGCGTGTCGGTGATGATGGCGAGCATGGTAAGCGTCTCTGCAGAAGTGTCGATGGCATGGATTTCTTCATTGAAAATCTTGTGTAGACGCTTGTTGAGCACAGGGGTGTCGAGGTGTATTTCGGCAGATAGTTTGCGAAAGTTGTGCAACGCATACCGCTGGTTGGGCTCACCTTTTGTGAGCAACGAGGAGGGAACGTTGCATCCAGGTTGTTCTCGGCACACATTGACGCCTTCGTTGAAATACCAGTCAAGTTGCTGTGCTTCTACAATCCGGCATAGCTTCTGCCATTTGAAGGCAGACATCGGTTCTATTTCTTCTGTCGTATCGCCGAAGGAACCGGCTCTGACGAGTCGGAAAAGATTGCGCTGAATGATATTTTCCATAAGTTGTTAGCTATATCTGCGGGGCAAACGGAACAGAATGCACACGATGGCTACCGTTCCGAGCACAAAAGGATAATAAAGATAGGGGAGTATTTCTATGGGGTTGAGTTTCGCAAGACCGGCTGCCATGAGCATCTGTGCACCATAGGGTATGATGCCTTGCATGCAGCAAGAGAAGGTGTCGAGCAGTGAGGCGCATTTACGGTTGTCCACCCCAAACTTGTCGCCTATCTTTTTGGCAATCTTGCCCACCGTGATGATGGCCACCGTGTTGTTGGCTGTGCACACATCGACCAATGACACCAGAGCAGCAATAGATGCTTCTGCCCCTCGCTTCCCCTTGATGTGGCGGGTCATGGTGTTGATGATGCAGTCGATGCCTCCGTTCAGACGCACAATCTCGAGCAGTCCGCCTGCCATCATTGTGATGATGATGAGCTCGCTCATGCCGAGAATACCACTGCCCATGGCGCCAAACCAAGCGTAAAGGTCATAGCTGCCATCGATTAAGCCGATGCATCCCGTAAGGAT
>CAVKQP010000208.1:0-3663 GCA_963658165.1 Clostridium sp. CAG:302
CCACTAGCTGTGGAGTGAGTTGCAACAGACACATCAAGTCGAGCCACGACTGATGATTGCAGACTACAAGATGCGGTTTGTTCCAAATATCTTGCACCTTATTCTTCGTCTCTTCTCCCGTTTGCTGAACAGGCAAAATGGCACGCTGACTATAAGTACACGAAAACTTCACACCTGGCACCCCATGCTTCACCATAATGAAATGGGCAAAGTGGTTAATCACCTTGCGAAGCTTCGCACTCTGTTTTCCGCTGACCTTGCCCCGATGGCTGAGCCATGCACTCCACGGAATGAATACGAGCAATGCAGAAATCAGAAAAAACAACAAGGCATAAAGCGAGCGTAAAGTGCGAGAGAGTATTTGTGCTAATTTGAGCGGCCAACCTACTACTATGGCCAATAAGGTGAAGAGCGTGTTGAACACCGTTATTCGACCAAAATCGTAGAAAGGCCGAAAGTGACTCACGCGTTCTTCGCGGGGAGGATAGAACACTCGAACGGGCGTAGATATAATTTGCACACCAGCCCATGAAGCCCATACGAGCAATTCCAGTTCGGCTTCGTAGCGCGAAGTGATGTGCGACAAGCCCACCAATAGGTGAAGCGGATAGAGGCGGAAACCAGTTTGGGTGTCAGCAAGGTATTGTCCCGTCTGCACGGCAAACCAAAAGTTTGCGAAATGATTGGCAAAAATGCTTCCGCCACTCCGTTCCACTCCATCTAGGTCGCGTTTACCCACAATCAGCGCATTGGGATTGGCAATGTTTGCTTTCAGAAATTGTTCCACGTCCTCGGGATAGTGCTGTCCATCGGCATCAATAGTAATGGCATAGCGGAATCCATTTGCGATAGCCGTTAGAAATCCTGTACGCAAAGCAGCTCCTTTGCCAAGATTGCAGTCGTGGCAAAGGAGAGTGATTCCTTGAAAATCTTTAAGCAAGGCATATGTGTTGTCGGTACATCCGTCATTGACTACGATGATGTCGCGACAATAAGGCTGTAGCCCTGTCAATACCTGAATGATACTGTCTTCATTGTTGAAGGTAGGTACAATGCAGCATATACCTCGCAAATGCAGTCGGTCTTTAATTTCGCTTTGCGTCACTATCTGAGCGTGTTTGTCTGTGGATGATTTTTATGCGTTTTTTCTTGCTGCAGTGATACTCAGTTTAGCAAAGGTCTCACCTGTAAGCGTCTCAATACTTATTTGGGCAGTGGCTACCCCTTCGGGTGTGAAGGCAAAGTGCTTGACGTTGGTTTCAACTTCTGGATACTCAGTAGGGGAGAGAACTTTGAGAAACTTAGCGTTTTTTACTGTTGTCAGTTTTAGCGGAGTGCCTGCAATCTGCTCCAACAATTCGCGGGCTATTGCGCAAAGGCATACGCCTGGCGTGACTGGCATGCCTGGAAAGTGAGACTTGTAGATGGTGTGTGCTGCGTTGAGTTGCAAGCGGAAATGCCCCTCTTTCTCAAACACGTTGCTATCTGTTATCGTATAGAAATCGTTAATCAGTTGCATGGTTGGTGTCGGTTGGGGATAGCGACGAAAACTCGTAGCGTATATTTTGCTTGGGATTGACATAGAGCGTGTCGCCTTTAGCAAGTCCTTGCATGCAAAGCGCAAGGTCACGGCCTATGATGCGGCGTACGATGGGGCGGCGCAAAGGACGTAGTCCATCAACGATTTTGGCTCGTTTCGTCCCTATCACATACTGAAAGCTAAGAGCGGATATGCCGAATTCGTTGAACACGACTCCGCTGAGTGTTCCGTTTTGCAGACGCAAGGCACATACACCCGACAAATTGGCGCGCTTCATTGTAATAAGCGCGTTGAGCTTCACCACGTCACCGCCTTCAGTGGGATAGAACGGTGTTTGAGCAAATGCCTCCACTCCGCATGCAATGCAGAGAAGCAAAGCAAATAAAGCACGGCGAAGTGCGCTGCATGGCTTATTGTATATTGAAGAGCGAGTCATTCAGCTTGATGTTGGTTTTCATATTTCGCAGTTCAATGACGGTGCAGTCACCATTCTTCTCTATCATTTCCACCTTTGTCACAATGGAGCGCTGACGAGAGAAATGCACTTTGATGCTCTGGAACATTTGTTTGAGGTTCTTCTTTTGTGGAATCATCGTTGCAATCCATTCTTGCTGCGTTTGCTGCAAGGTCGACTTGAAGTCTTGTTTATCGGAGAGGCAATTCCCAAGCACACTGTTCATCATGATGCGCGTAATCTCCTTGAACATCTTGCTCTGGTTCACGTCTATCACTTGACTCTTGCCCCCTTTTTTCAAAAGCACCTTATTCTGGTTCATCACAAAGATGTACTGATAGGGTGTTGTATACTCCCAACGAAGTTTGTTACCCGAGGAGTAATACATTCGTCCCTTCGACACCATTTTATCGCCCAAAAGGCGCATGGTCTTCGTTTGGGTGAAGTCGCACTGCATGGTGTGCATTCGCTGTACCGCAACATTTATTTGCTTGCGCACAGCGTTCTCATCTACTTTCTGTTGCGCATGGAGCGGAAGCAGAACAACGAAGAGAGAAATTATGGAAAACAAAATTCTTTTCATAATTGTAATTGTTTAGCTTTTTATGCCAATTAGACAACAGCCTCCAATAATAAGTGCTACACCGAGCCATTTATACAGACCCACTTGTTCGTGAAACAAACTCGCGGCAGCGAGCAACCCGAACACGTAGCTCAGACTAATCATCGGATAAGCCACACTGAGGGGATAGTGCTTGATGATGTACATCCAAAGCACCGAACTTCCACCAAAGAGCAATCCGCTGAATGCGAAAGGCCAATTGAGCAATGCACTTGCCCAAAACCGAGTGGTCCAGCCAAAGGGAAGCATTCGTGAGAGTCCTATTTTTAGAAACACCTGTCCTAGGGCGAGCAAAGCACTTTGTGTAAATGCCAAGAAGAGTATGCGGTACATATCCAATGGAAGTATTTTTGATGCTCAGTCCTCTCGTACAAGCAGAATGGCATGAGAGCGTACCAATGTTTCGTTCTCTTGTCCGCCCTCACAGGTCATATGAAGCAGTTGTCGAAGTTTTGGCGTGTATTCATCGTGGAATCCCACGAGCACCGAACGCGCCCTACCTTCTTTCAACAACAATTGTGCATCGTTCAAAGCGCATTCAAGCGAACGTTCGCCCTGCGTGTAGGTGATGTTGTAGCCGTGACAACCTAGGCGGATGGCAATGGCCGACCCTATGGTGTTGTGAGTACTTTGCATGAAGAGTGTCGGACTGAGTGTCTGCTCCTCTCCTTGTGTAGCAAGTTGCGTGAGTATCTTTTCACTATTTTCCGTACATCCATATGCTGTGGCTGTAACAATGGCGTCAGGGCAACTAATGCCAGCCTGCTCAAGTACTTGCAGCGATGTGAGCAATGAAGCTTTCATCACCCAGCACATGCGACGTGCTTCAAGCGGCTTTACATAGTGGCTTATTCCTTTTATGGCTTCGGCTCCTCCCTCAACAATTGCTTCATATTGTTTAATGTGCAATGAAGGAAGTTCCATCGTGTTGGACACCTCGGATCTTGAGGAGAAAATGAGCGATGTGTCATTTCCACCAAAACCAAAACTGTTGCACATCACATGGTGTAGGGTTGCTGAACATGCTCCCTTTGAGGGCACTGGTGC
>CAVKQP010000209.1:0-3658 GCA_963658165.1 Clostridium sp. CAG:302
GCACGTGATTTGTAATCTCGGGGTCGTTGGTTCGAATCCGACAAGAGGCTCAAAGAAAAGTGAATTGTTGGTGTCTTGACGGATTCTGATGATTCACTTTTTTTCATATATCAAAACCATAAAAACAAACTATTATGAACAGTGATCCAAAACAGTGCTTGTATTGTCAGAACAACGACACCTTGCACGACTTGATGATTGAGGTGGCACAGTTGAGTGTTTCTCGCGTGTTTATCTTCAAGGAGCAAACCTATCACGGCCGTTGTCTCGTGGCCTACAAGGACCATGTGGACGACCTCAACCTCTTGAGCGATGATGACCGCAATGCTTTCATGGCTGATGTGGCGCGCGTGACCCGTGCTATGCAGAAGGTGTTCAATCCCGATAAAATCAACTATGGTGCTTATTCCGATACGCTTTCACATCTCCACTTCCACTTGATTCCGAAATATCAAGGTGGCCCAGACTTCGGTGGTGTGTTCCAGATGAATCCCAAGAAAGTGTATCTCTCTGACGCAGAATACAAGGAAATGGCTGAAGCTATCAAGGCTGCGCTCTAATCGTTTCTGTGAGAAGAATATAACAAAGGCGGACTTTGCTTATTTGGGGTAAAGTTCGCCTTTTGTAGTAATCCATTAAAAAATGCACTAGGGTGCGATGCCCGATGCACTATAGTGCGATGGCCAACGCACCCTAGTGAAAGTGCCAACGCACCCTAGTGTGTATAAAAGCGTCCTCAACTGACTGAATAGTTACAACTATAAGTCTACAACTGTAATGCCAGCTCCACCAAACTGGATATGCTCGTCTT
Organism: Clostridium sp. CAG:302; assembly: GCA_963658165.1. Classification (GTDB taxonomy): domain Bacteria; phylum Bacteroidota; class Bacteroidia; order Bacteroidales; family Bacteroidaceae; genus Prevotella. Next base: position 812 of record CAVKQP010000209.1, read on the forward strand.
TGTATGACGTGACGTTAGGGACGGTTGATAGATATTGGCGGATGAGTTGGCGCAAGATGCCATTGCCTTTGCCGTGGAGAATGCGCACGCGGCTCATGCCCACCAAGATGGCATCATCCACATAGTTCATTACGGCATTGAGAGCCTCATCACCGCGCATGCCTCTCACATCGAGATCGCTCTTAAAATTGAGTTTACGGTTGTCTATCGCTTCACGTGTCCCTCGGCTTATTTCCTGTTGCTTCTGCTCTTGTGGTTGGGCTTCTGCCTTTTGCAGTCTGTCGGCGGGCATCTTGGTCTTCATACCGCCGAAGATGACGGTGGTTGTCTTGCCGTCTACCGCTTCTACCTGTCCTACTGATTTCAATCCCTTGATGCGTACGGTGTCGCCCACACGTGGTTGATAGTTTGTCTCATCGAGCCGTTTTTGTTGCGCTTCCTTGATTCTTTGTGCCGCTTCCGCGTCTCGTGTAGCCTTGTCTTTCTTGCGCTTTTCCTTCCTTTCCTTGCGTTGGAGAATTTGTTCCATCTTGCGGGCAATCTTGTCGTCCTCGCTCTTGGCATCAATTTCATCAATCTCTTTCCTAAACAGATTGAGCTCCTCTCGTATCTTCTTGGTTTCTTCCTTCTCTGCCTGGCTCTCGCGAATCTCACGGATGGCGTTCTCTATGCGCTTGTTGCTCTCGCGCAACAGTTCCTCAGCTTGTTCCTTGGCCTTGCGCAGAATTTCTTTTCTGCTCTGTTCCAGCTCTTTGATTTCCTGTTCATAGCGCGCAATGGTCCGCTCCATCTCCTTCTCGCGTTGGTGTATGGTCTGGCGCTTGTTCTCCCAATAGCGTTTGTCTCTGACGATGTCTTGTAGGTATTTGTCGCTTTTTATGTATTCCGAACCCACAATTTCTGACGCATCGCGAATCACCTCGTCGGGAATGCCTGTCTTGCGTGCTATCTCAATAGCGAATGAAGAGCCAGGCTGTCCCGTCTGCAATTGGAACAAGGCGCGCATCTCGTGGCGATCGTAGAGCATCGCTCCGTTGGCGATGCCCTCATGGCTGTCGGCAAAATGTTTCAGATTCTGATAGTGTGTGGTGATGACTCCGTATGCCTTTTTCGCACAAAACTGTTTCAATACCGACTCGGCAATGGCACCGCCGATTTGCGGTTCTGTGCCTGTTCCGAACTCATCAATCAAGAGCAAGGTGCGCTCGTTGGCATGGCGCATCATGATTTTCATGTTCATTAAATGACTTGAATAGGTACTCAAGTCGTTCTCGATGCTCTGCTCGTCACCGATATCGATCATGATATTCTCAAATACGCCAGTTTTCGAACGCTCGCCTACGGGGATGCTTAGGCCGCATTGCAGCATGTATTGCAGCAGTCCCACGGTCTTCAAACAAACCGACTTACCGCCAGCATTGGGGCCTGAGATGATGAGAATGTGCTTGTCTTGAGTAAGTGTAATGTCGAGTGGCACCACGTTCTTGTTTTGTTTGGCAAGCGAAAGTTGTAATAGTGGATGGGTGGCGTGATACCAGTCAATGTGAGGGTATGCTTCTACCCGTGGTTCGATGCCTTTAATGAGATTTGCAAAATCTGTTTTGGCATGTATCAGATCGATAGCAGCGAGCAGACTATAGGAGGCTACAATGTCGTGTACGTGCGGGCGAACCTCATTTGAAAAGTCTGTGAGTATGCGCACAATCTCGCGCCTTTCTTCGGCTTCCAACTCTCGGATGCGGTCGTTTGCCTCGACCACTTCAGTCGGTTCAATAAATACAGTTTTGCCTGTAGCACTCTCATCGTGCACGATACCTTTGATTTTCCGCTTCAGTCCTGGTGCCACAGGTATCACCAATCGACCGTCGCGCATGGTCGGCGTTACATCTTTCTCTACGAATCCTTCACTTTGTGCAGCTCGCAATATGCTGCTCAGTGTGTGTGAGATAGAACCCGCCGTGCGTGAAAGTTCTCTTCTGATTTCCAATAGGTGAGCAGAAGCGTTGTCTTTGATTTTACCGAACTTGTCCAATATCTGGTCTATGCGAGTCACCAGTTGTGGAAACACGATAATCTCTTCCGTCAGTCTGTGTAGGGCAGGGTAGGGGTAGCCTGTCACCTCATCCTCAGCGTTTGTTTCAGGTGCACGGTTTAAAAAGTTGACAATAGTACAAATAGTGCTGAGTGAACGCTTTAAGTCAAACAGTTTGCCCTCGTCGAGATGTGTTCCAGCGAGCCTAATGCGTGCCACAGACTGTCTTACATCAAAGAAATAATTCAGAGGGAAGTCGTCCGAAGTCTCCTTCAGTAACTTGAATTCTCTTACTTGTTCAAGTTTTTCGTTGATGTCTTCGGCATCGCTCGATGCCTTCATGTTGTCCACCTCTTCTTTCCCCAACGGGCTCAAACACCGTTCTTTCAAGAGTCTTCTGACCTCGTCGAAACCAATTTTCGACTCGAAATTGTTCGGATAAATCATATTTGCAAAATTACTGCAAGCCCCCGTAATGACCAAATATTTCCCATGAAAAGCACTTCAATCCATTGAATTTGCCCCGAAAACAAACTTTTTTTGAAAAAAGTCGTGCAAATATTTGGAAGTATGATATAAACTTCCTACCTTTGCACTCGCTTTAGAAAACGAGTCACTCGTCAAATGGAAAATCTTCCAAAGCATCTTTAGGAGAGATGGTAGAGTGGTCGATTACAGCAGTCTTGAAAACTGCCGTACCGAGAGGTACCGGGGGTTCGAATCCCTCTCTCTCCGCAGAAGTCAGCGTAACAAGTTGAAAATCAACAAGTTACGCTGATTTTCGTTTTAAGAGTGCGCCAAATCTGCGCCAGAAA
>CAVKQP010000210.1:0-3638 GCA_963658165.1 Clostridium sp. CAG:302
GCATAGTGCCCGATGCCACGAATCAAATCGACAGCTGAGATGACGGCACCCCGCTTGATTTGCGGATACATTTGTGTGAGAGTGAGCATGTGCGGGCGATAGCCACCGCCCCAGGGCCAGATGAGATTGGCTGTACGTTCGCCTTGTTCACGCCGCTTTACGTTGAAAGGGTGCTGCTCCAGCAAGTCTTTGCTCTTGAGAATGAGGTCGTTCATCAAGTCTGCAGTTTCTTGAGCTGTGAGATGTCCTTCTTCTATTGGTGCTCCTTCCATTGGCTTTACCAATAATGGCATCCATTCTTCGTTGGGATGGTCGTGGGGTGGGGCACATTCCACATATTTGCTGCCGCCCTTGATGATGAGCAAATGGCGGTATTGTATGCCTGTGACAAACTTCACGCGGTCGGAACCCAAATGCTCGTTCAAGTATTCAATGAGCACCTTGGCATCTTCTGTTTCCAGGTTGCCGCCATTGTGGGTGATGATACGCCCATCGTCCACATGGATGATGTTGCACCGCATGGCTAAGTCATTGGGTGCCATCTCGTAGCCGATGCTTGCCGCTTCGAGCGGACCGCGTCCTTCATAGACTTCGTTTTGGTTATAACCCATAATAGAACTGTTGGCTACCTCGCTACCCGGATGGAATCCATCGGGCACGGTAATTAGCCTTCCTGTTTGTCCCTCTCGGGCGATCTTGTCCATATAGGGTTTGTTCGCATATTGCAACAATGTCTTTCCGCCAAGACGTTCTACGGCATGGTCTGCCATACCATCGCCTAAAATGATGATGTGTTTCATAAATCTCTCTTCCTTTGTTTGTGTTATATGTTGGCAATAGACATAATGTTGGCGAATACACCTGCAGCGGTCACGCTTGCGCCAGCGCCATAGCCCTGAATGAGCATTGGATATTCTTTATAGCGCTCTGTGGTGAGCAGCACAATATTGTTGCTACCTTCAAGATCGAAGAATGGACTGCTATGTTCTACTGCTTTGAGTTCTACACTCATCTTTCCATGGTCCATGGTTGCCACAAAGCGCCATTTCATATTGTCCTTTTCCAGTTCCTTGCGGCGGCTTTCGAAGTCTGCATCAAGGGCGGGCAAATTCTTCCAGAAATCCTCCACGCTTCCGTTGAAGTATTCATCGGGCACAAAGAGATGTTTTTCCACATCTTCTTGCTCTGCTTTGTATCCTGCTTCGCGTGTCAAGATAACCAGTTTGCGAATCACATCCTTGCCGCTGAGGTCAATGCGTGGGTCGGGTTCACTATATCCTTGTTCTTTAGCTCGCTTGACAGTCTCAGAGAAAGGCACTTGGGCAGAAATCTCATTGAAGATAAAGTTGAGTGTGCCACTAAGTACTGCTTCTATCTTCAGAATCTTGTCACCCGAATTAATCAAATCGTTGATGGTGCCGATAATAGGTAGTCCGGCACCCACATTAGTCTCATAGCGGTATTTTACACCACGGGCGAGGGCAGTCTTCTTCAACTGGATATAGTTGTCATAGTCACTTGATGCCGCAATCTTATTGGCTGCTACTACGCTGATATTATTTTCCAAGAAGGCTTGATATAGCTCGGCAACTTCCTTGCTGGCAGTACAATCGACAAACACAGAATTGAAGATATTCATCTTGAGGATTTCATTCCGTAGTCGTGTATTGTCGCTTGGTGCGGAAGCTTTCAGTTCTTCTTTGTAGTTATCAAGGTTCAGACCATCGCGTGAGAAGATAGCATTGCGCGAACTGGCAATGCCTACAACGTTCAGTTTTAGACGGTTCTTCTCCAATAGGGTCTCGTATTGGTTGCGAATTTGTTCAATGAGCTTTCCACCCACTGTGCCTACACCGCAGATAAACAAGTTGAGCACTTTGTATTCTGAAAGGAAGAATGAGTCGTGAAGCACGTTGAGTGCCTTACGCAGCGACTTCCCGTCCACAACAAACGAAATGTTGGTCTCGGAAGCTCCCTGAGCACAAGCGATAACGCTGATGCCGCTTCTTCCCAATGTGCCAAATAGCTTGCCGGCAATACCTGGTGTGTGCTTCATATTTTCACCCACAATGGCAATACAAGCCAACCCTTGTTCTGCATGCATGGGGAACATAGCACCGGTTTCAATCTCTTTGGAGAACTCTTCATTGAGCACTTTGACAGCTTCTTCGGCATCTGAGTCTTTCACTCCGATAGATGTGGAGTTTTCTGATGAGGCTTGCGACACAAGGAAGACACTGATCCCATTGTTTGCCAAAGCGGTGAAGATGCGTCGGTTTACACCGATGACTCCCACCATTGACAAACCTGTCACGGTGATGAGTGTTGTGCCGCTAATACTTGAGATACCTTTAATAGGCTTGCGGTCGTTTTCTATCTTGTTCTTTATGGTCGTTCCTGGTGATGATGGGTTAAAGGTGTTCTTCACCAGAATGGGGATATTCTTTATGCATACTGGGTAAATCGTGGGTGGGTAAATTACCTTGGCACCGAAGTTGCAAAGTTCCATTGCCTCAACATAACTCAACTCATTGATGGTGTAGGCTGTTTTGATAACCTTCGGATCGGCAGTCATAAAGCCGTCGACATCTGTCCAAATCTCCAGTTGCTTGGCATCGAGAGCAGCAGCGATGATAGCTGCAGTATAGTCACTACCGCCACGTCCGAGGTTGGTTGTTTCTCCAGAGGTGATATCTTTGCTTATGAAGCCTGGTACGAGTGAAATGCGTGGCAGATCTTCAAAAGTTTTTTTCACCAGTGAGGCGGTTATCTCGCTTGCCAATACACGCTTGCCGTTCTTGTGCTCAGTCTTGATAAAGTCTCTTGAGTCATACCATTTGGCTCCCTTGATAAGTGTGGCAACGATGTTTGAACTCAGTCGCTCACCATAGCTCACGATGGCATCTTGTGTCTTTTCACTTAAGTCGTGAATAAGATATACGCCAAAATAGATGCTTTTCAGTTGGTCGAGTAGGGCATCTACCGTGTTGAATAAGGTTACTCTTTTAGTATTGTCGGTAATGATGGAGTCAATCATCTTATGGTGGCGGTCTACCATAGCGGCAAACTCATCCTTCCAACTCTCATTACCTTCGAGGGCAAGTCGTGCGGTAGCCAACAATTTGTCTGTGATACCGCCGAGGGCACTCACCACAACAACAATCGGTTGTTTCTTTGCCTCTTCCTCGACAATGTGTTTCAAACTCAAAATACTCTTTACGGAACCAACGGACGTTCCGCCAAACTTTAATACTTTCATTCGCTTTTGCGTTTTATTGGTTTATCATTGCCCCGAAACAAACGGGGATTAACTTAAGATCATGTACATCTTGCCTGTTAGTCATCCGAAACTCCAAACGTTCAGTTGCCCCGATACGGAGAGGGTACATCACGCGTTAGTCACCGTGCGACCGTCTGTTATAGACGTACTACAATCTAAATCGGCAGCAAAAGTAATAAAAATATCATAAATGCAATAATATTCTGTCGTTTTTCTCAATAATGCGCGAAAGATGATATGTGTAGCACTGCCACTAACGGATGGTAACACAGCCTCCTGCGAGCAACAACTCTATCTTCCGCGTGCTATATAATATAATAAGGTGAAGCCTCCCCGTGCTATCCACCCAATCTTAAAC
>CAVKQP010000211.1:0-3607 GCA_963658165.1 Clostridium sp. CAG:302
ATATTATACTTTGCCATAGCTTCAGATATTTAAATAAATCTCCGATTTAATGCGCAAATATAATATTAAATATTGATACGCTCAAGAAAAAGTCAAGAAATATGACGTTTGAGGACAAGATTTTGTAAAATCTTTGTATTGTCATCTTATTAATCGTATCTTTGCAAAACTTTTACTTTTGACAGTTATGGATATTGACCTTATACTTCAACGCTATTTCGGCTACGACTCGTTCCGTCCCAACCAACGTGAAATCATCAATAATGTGATGCAAAGGCACGACTCACTCGTGCTGATGCCCACAGGTGGAGGCAAGAGTTTGTGCTACCAAATTCCAGCTCTCGCCATGAAAGGAACGGCCGTAGTGGTGTCTCCTCTGATTAGCCTCATGCAAGATCAAGTGGAAGCGCTCAAGGCAAACGGCATCAATGCTGCTGCGCTCAATAGCAACAACGATATGGAGGCTGACACTGTCATCCGGCGCCAATGCCTTTCGGGCGACTTGAAGTTGCTCTACATTTCTCCGGAACGACTGATGACAGAGATGCAATACATGCTCCGAAGCATCGACATCTCGCTTTTCGCCATCGATGAGGCTCACTGCATCAGCCAGTGGGGGCACGACTTTCGGCCCGAATACACCCAACTTGGAACCATTCGCGAGTTCTTCCCTGAGGTTCCTATCATGGCGCTCACTGCCACAGCCGACAAAATCACGCGCAACGACATACTCGAACAACTGAAATTAAACCAGCCGAAGGTGTTCATTTCGTCGTTCGACCGTCCCAACCTAAGTCTAACCGTGCGTCGCGAAAGCACAAAGAAAGAGAAGCTGAGATACATTCGTCTGTTCATCGATTGGCACAAAGATGAGGCGGGCATCATCTACTGTCTGAGCAGGAAAAATACGGAAATGCTTGCAGAAGAGCTGCAAGCCATCGGCATTTCAGCCATTTGTTACCATGCAGGAATGGATCCACTTGACCGCAACCAAGCGCAAGAAGAGTTTAAACAAGACCGCGTGCAAGTGGTGTGTGCCACCGTGGCATTCGGCATGGGCATAGACAAGAGTAATGTGCGTTGGGTTATCCACTACAACATGCCCAAGAGCATTGAAAGTTTTTATCAGGAAATAGGGCGCGCAGGGCGTGATGGTGCACCGGCAGACACCGTGTTGTTCTATTCTTTGGGCGACTTCGTTCAACTCTCCAAATTCGCCAAGGAGAGCGGACAGGCTGACATCAATATGGAAAAACTGCACCGTATGCAGGACTATGCGGAGTCGGGCATCTGCCGCCGTCGCATCCTTCTCAATTATTTTGGCGAGCAGACAGACCATAACTGCGGACATTGTGACGTGTGTATGCATCCGCCAAAGCGTTTTGACGGGACGATCACCATTCAAAAGGCGCTCAGTGCTGTGGCAAGAACGCAAGAAAAAATAGGCATTCCGACCGCTATCGAAATCCTTCGAGGCATGCGTTCGCCCAGAGTTATCAAGTTTCATTATGATACCATCAAGACCTTTGGTGTGGGCAAAGACGTCCGTTCACAGGATTGGCAAAGCTATTTTCTACAGATGTTGCAGTTGGGACTTGTCGAACTGCACTATGATCGTGACAACATACTTACCATCACGCCATCTGGATGGGACGTTTTGCGTGGAACTAAAAAAGTAGAACTGGTTGTCATTGACCATAGTGAAGACAAAAAGAAAGAGAAGCCTTCACTCTTCGGAAAGGAGCGCATCCCAGAGATACACGCAGAACGTCTGACAGGAACTACGCGCACACGGGCAGACCAAGCTGACATTGCAGCACGCAAACTGGACACTAAACTGTATGAAAAGATGAAGCGGTTGCGCTTGCGACTGTCAGAAGAACAAGGATTGCCGCCCTATATCATATTCTCCGACAAAACCCTTGACGCCATGGCACGCATTCGCCCTGTCACGAAGGCGCAAATGAAAGAAGTGCCTGGGGTCGGAGATTTCAAGTTGGAGAAATATGGAGACTTGTTTATCGAGCTTATCAAAAATCATAGATAGGCCGCTTCTCTATCACAATAACGATGAAAGGTTGCATCTGCACAACGCATGATGCAACCTTTCATCGTTATCGCTTCAACTTTGCATACCATTCTTTCAGCGCAGCACGGGGTGTGCCTTGCCGAACCAACTGGTCGAGGTCTTCACGAGCAGCGGCATATTTCTTCAAAAAGATACGCTGATTTGCACGCGCCAACAACCAATCGTTGTTAGAAGAACGCTTCAGCGCCTCCGTATAATCATATTCAGCAAGTTCGTACATCTTGCGTTCAGCCTCTATTCCTCCACGTGCAGCATAGGCCACAGCACTATCTGGAAACTGTTCCACGAGGTGATTGATCTGATTATATGCCTCGGTATAACGGCAGTCTTTCTGATTAAGCAATGCCAAACCTAACTGCGCTTCAAAATTGCCAGGCACAATTCGCAACAGATTTTCATAATCTATACGAGCGAAAGCATAGCGTCGCAACTGTTCGTTCACATAAGCACGATAGTAAAGCGCGGCTATATTGGAAGGATTGCGGTCGAGCACGTAGTCATATTCCGTCTTGGCATACTCCCATTGACGTAGTTGCAGGTTGAACGAAGCCTTGCGCAAGCGTAAATCAAGGCTGTCTGGATGATAAGCTAATCGTTCACTCGCAATCTTGAGCGAGTCGCGAAAGACACGGTCGTCTTGAGCCTGCGCCACCGAAAGGGACGACAAGCACAAGACGACCGTCAATATCGGAAATTTCATCCGGCAATTAATTATTCTTAATCCAATCTACAATCCATGCACCGACTTCCTTGGTTCCATACTTAGCACCACCTTCTACTTGGATTTCCGGTGTGCGTACGTTAGCATCAAGGCTCGCATTGACTGCCTTACGAATGAGTGTGCCTTCTTCCTTAAGGTCGAAATACTCAAGCATCATGGCAACTGAAAGAACTTGAGCAATAGGATTAGCCAAGTTCTTGCCTGCAGCTTGTGGCCATGAACCATGGACGGGTTCAAACACAGGAGTGCTTTCTCCTGTTGAAGCAGATGGTAATAAGCCCATAGAACCAGAAATGCAGCTACCCTCATCTGTGAGAATATCACCAAAGGTGTTCTCTGTTACCATGACGTCGAAGAACGTTGGCTCTGAAATCATACGCATTGAAGCGTTGTCTACAAACATATAATCAGTCTTCACATCAGGATATTGAGGTTCCATTTCTTTGGCTATTTGACGCCACAAACGTGAGGATGCGAGTACGTTGGCCTTATCTACAACGGTGAGATGATGGTTGCGCTTGCGTGCGTACTCGAAACCTACCTTGAGGATACGCTCAATTTCAGGACGTGTATAAAGGTCTGTATCGTAGGCTTTATCGTTGTCTTGATACTTCTCTCCAAAATACATACCACCCGTCAACTCACGGATACAAACGAAGTCGGCACCCTTTACCAGTTCCGTTTTCAGCGGAGACATGTGGAGCAGACAATCGAACGTCTGCACGGGACGGATATTTGCAAACATCAAGGCAACGTTCAAGATGCTCAATATGATAGAAGACGAGGAATACAAAGAA
>CAVKQP010000212.1:0-3567 GCA_963658165.1 Clostridium sp. CAG:302
GTGTTTTTATTTAATGAATATAATAATGTTACTCTTAAAATCACGTGCAAAATTACGCATTTCTTTTTGAAAATACCAAGATTTAGGTAGTCTTTTTCTTTGCGCCTCCTTCATTTTCCATGTGATAGTTGTATGTATTACATTTTTTGTTGTATCTTTGCAAACTGAAAATTGCAATTTTTAAATCTTTATGAGAGAAGTATTCATTGAAGACAGCCGTTTGCGTGCTGCTGCCGAAGAGGGCAACGATGCCTTTGTCAAGGTGTTTGTCGATGCTATCTATGATGCTATCGGCGGACAACTCAACGCTGAGACATTGCCTACATTGGGGGCAGACCAAGCAACGCTCCTTGCTTATGACATCTTGCACACCGAGGTGATGGATGGAGGATTCGTTCAGCTCATTCACAACGGATATGGTGCGTTCATCTTTATGAACCCTTTTGGCAAGGCTGTAAGACAGTGGGGACTTGACGACTTGGCACGTGTCATTAGGAAAGTGCACCGTCTCTACTCTAAATATCATGAAGAGATAGAACGCGAATGTACCGATGAGGAGTTTATGGCGCTCTTCGAACGCATGGCAGAATTTGATGACTTCGATGACTACTTTGTTGAAAACGAAGAGGAATGGACCGCCCGCGTGGCATATTATATCGATGAACATATCGACAAGTTTGCCACGATAAAAGCTTAAACAACACGAAAATGAACAAAGAACAACTGGAACTCCGAAAGAAAAGTTCCGTCAGCATACGCAACAAGAAGGCTTCGTTTGAATATTTCTTTGTCGACACCTATACGGCAGGCATCGTGCTTACGGGCACGGAAATCAAATCGATCCGTATGGGAAAGGCTTCGCTCGTTGACTCTTTCTGCTATATCAACAACGGAGAAATATGGGTGAAGGGCATGAACATCTCCCCCTATTTCTATGGCTCATATAATAATCACGAGAGCAAGCGCGACAGAAAGTTGCTCCTCAATAAGCGGGAAATACGCAAATTGCAGGAAGCTACTAAGCAAGTGGGTTTCACCATTGTGCCTACACTCATATTTCTTGACAACCACGGGCGGGCTAAGATGGACATAGCCTTGGCGAAAGGTAAGAAAGAATATGATAAGCGGCAGACTCTGAAGGCTAAAGAAGACCGCAGGGAGATGGATCGAGCTATGAAAAACTTTTGATTTTCAGAATGACAATCAGGGAAATAGTGAAACAGCGCATCATGGTGCTCGACGGCGCCATGGGCACAATGATACAACAATACGGACTGGAGGAACACGACTTCAGAGGATATAGGTTTGCCAAAACTCCGGGCATGATGAAGGGCAACAACGACATGCTCAGCATCACTCGCCCAGACGTTATAGCCGACATTCACCGGAAATACTTGGAAGCGGGTGCCGACATGATCAGCACCAACACGTTTAGTTCGCAGCGCATCTCGCAAGCCGACTACCATTTGGAGAATTTTAGTCGCGAAATGGCACTTGTAGGAGCGCAGTTGGCACGGAAATGTGCCGATGAATATAGCACTCCTGAGAAGCCGCGCTTCGTGTGCGGTAGTGTGGGCCCCACGAACAAGACCTGTTCCATGAGCCCCGACGTGAGCAATCCAGCCTTTCGCGACCTTTCATACGACGAACTTTACGATGCCTACCAAGAGCAGATAGAAGCGCTTGTAGAGGGTGGGGTAGACGCCATTCTCATAGAGACGATATTTGATACGCTCAACTGCAAGGTGGCAATCGATGCTGCGGTCGAGGTGTTGAACAAACAAGACAAGGATATCCCCATTATGCTCTCTGTCACGGTGAGCGATTTGGCAGGACGCACTTTGAGTGGACAGACCCTTGACGCATTTCTTGCCTCAGTGAGTAGCTATCCCATCTTTTCGGTAGGACTCAACTGCTCGTTTGGCGCAGACCAAATGAAACCCTTCTTGAAGCATTTGGCAGCGCAAGCACCTTATTATATATCAGCCTATCCCAATGCTGGATTGCCCAACGAACTAGGACAGTACGACCAAACGGCAGAGACTATGGCGCCGCTTATTGGTGAACTTGTCGATGAGGGTATGGTGAATATCGTGGGTGGCTGTTGCGGTACCACGGAGCAGTTCATTGCCCGTTATTTGCCCATAGTGGCAGGGAAGAAGCCGCATATTCCGCAGTCTAAGCCCAACACCATGTGGTTGAGCGGTCTCGACTTGCTGAATGTGACACCCGAGATACGCTTTGTCAACGTGGGTGAACGATGCAATGTGGCTGGTAGCAGGAAGTTCCTTCGACTGATTAAAGAGAAGAATTATGATGAAGCCGTGTCAATTGCGCGCAAGCAAGTGGCAGACGGCGCACTCGTTGTAGACGTAAATATGGACGATGGTCTGCTCGACGCACGGGAGGAAATGGTGCATTTCCTCAATGCCATTGCGGCAGAACCCGATATTGCCAAGGTGCCCGTGATGATCGATTCGTCTAAGTGGGACGTGATTGTCAGCGGACTCAAGTGTGTGCAAGGAAAGTGTATCGTCAACTCTATCTCGCTCAAGGAAGGTGAAGAACTGTTCCTCAGTCATGCCCGCGACGTGAAACGCTATGGGGCTGCCGTAGTGGTGATGTGCTTCGATGAGCAAGGACAGGCCACTACATTTGATCGCCGTGTAGAGATAGCCACCCGTGCCTATCATCTGTTGGTAGACCGTGTGGGGTTCAATCCGCACGATATCATCTTCGACCCCAACGTGCTCGCCATCGCAACAGGTATGGAAGAACATGATGACTATGCCGCAGACTTTATTCGTGCGGTGGAGTGGATTCGCCAGAATTTGCCAGGCGCACATGTCAGCGGTGGTGTGAGCAACCTCTCGTTCTCATTCCGCGGAAACAATTATATCCGTGAGGCGATGCACGCCGTGTTCCTTTACCATTCCATTGCAAAGGGGCAAGACTTTGGTATTGTGAATCCAGCCACCAAAGTAACCTATGAAGACATTCCTGAAGACCAGTTGCGCATCATCGAAGACGTGGTGCTTAATCGTCGAAAGGGAGCGTCTGAAGACTTGATAGAACTGGCTGCACGCATCAAGGAAGAGCAAGATGCCGCCAAAGCAGCCAACGGAGGCGTGATGCCCAAGAAGGACACCGCACAAGAGAAATGGCGTGAAGCAAGCCTTGAGGAACGATTGAAATATGCATTGCGCAAGGGGGTGGGGGATTATCTCGACACTGACCTTCATGAAGCACTCCACACTTATGAACATGCCGTGCAGATTATAGAGGGGCCGCTCATGGATGGTATGAATGAAGTGGGAACACTCTTCGGAGAAGGAAAAATGTTTCTGCCGCAGGTGGTGAAGACTGCCCGCACCATGAAACAAGCCGTTTCTATACTCCAACCTTACATAGAAGCTGAGAATACAGGAGCCTCTTCTAAGGCTGGTCGCTACCTTGTAGCTACGGTCAAGGGCGATGTGCACGACATTGGAAAGAATATTGTAGCCGTGGTGATGAGCTGTAACAACTATGATGTGATAGACCTTGGCGTGATGGTTCCTGCAGAAC
>CAVKQP010000213.1:0-3560 GCA_963658165.1 Clostridium sp. CAG:302
AGCCGATTATTTAAAACGAGAAATAATTAACAGAATTACACGAGCCGTGTGCGGTGAAAGTCGCATGCACGGTTCTTGAAGGGGAAAGTGGGGGCAACCCCACAGACTACTTGGATAAGTATCGCATGGCAGATGGCCGAAATGATTTCAGAAACATCAATGTCACATGAATAGGCATAAGATAGTATATTTGTTGCTTTTTGTTGTTTTTCTGTTCGCTTGTGGCAGAGACACCAAGAATGCTACTTCAAAGCAAGCAGAGGTAGACAGCATACCGATGTTGGTAATGCGGGTACAAAAGTGTTCAAGATTGTACACTTCTGAGTATCGGTTGCACAAGATAGTAACCTATGATGATACTATGTCTGTCAAAGGCAAATTGTTTCACCAGCCTTTCAAAATCAACTTGCCTTTGGGGAAGCGTAGAATAGCCATTCCTATCAAGGCCAATGTGAAGGCATATGTCGATTTTGGTAATTTTTCGGAGAAGAACGTGAAGAAACATGGCGATAAGATTGAGATTATCCTACCTGATCCAGAGGTAGTGCTTACCGCCACACAAATCGATCATGAAGGCGTGAAGCAAAAGGTTTCGTTTTTTAGAAGCGACTTTTCGGACGAAGAAGTCACTCGTATACAACAACAAGGTCGAGAGGTTATCATAAAGTCAATACCCAATCTCGGTATCATCGAGAACGCTCGCCAAAATGCTGCAAACCAACTCATCCCCATCATCGAACAACTAGGTTATCAGCCTGATTTAGTGACAATTACTTTCCGCAAGCGTTTCTCCATCAGCGACATACCGTCACTTATTAAAAAAACAGAATCATGAAGCTATTCTCTCGACAGATAAGACAAGCAGTAATTGCCAAGATTACAGTAATTCTTGTGGGATTGGCGTTTCTTGTGGGGTCGGTGATGTATGTGTCAAGGATGATGAAGGACAACCAAATGTCAGTCGAACACACGGAGCGCATTGGCATAACACCTTTGCAGGTGGACATGATAAAAGGCATCGGGCAATGGGAGTTTCTTTCCGTTTCGGATGAGGAGCTGATTGACACTGTGCGACACGGTTTTTGGGGTGATTCTGAGTTGGCTCGCATCTATTATGGAACGTTACGTTTGGGCATCAACTTGCAGCAAGTGAAGGATGGCTGGATTCTGATGGATCATGACACGATTGTGGTGAACTTGCCAAAAATCCAGTTGTTGGACGACAATTTCCTTGACGAGACACGCACCAAGACGTTCTACGAAGAGGGGAAGTGGGCCGAGACGGATAAGGCTGCGCTCACACTCCGGGCTCGCGAGGCTATGAAGAGACGTTGCCTGACGGTCGACAATGTACGCAATGCACAACAAAATGCCATAAGGCAATTCGAAAGCCTCTTGAAAGCTATGGGCTACCCCTTCACAAAGGTCAAATTCCAAGAATAATCAAGCACAAGCACATGGTAACAATTAACACATTTTTCGCATCACTCAGTAGCATATTATGGGGCTGGCCCATGATAGCACTATTGTTGGGCACCCACATCTTTCTCACCATTCGCCTTCGCTTTCCACAACTGAAGATATTGACAGCCATCCGGCTTTCCGTGAAGCGAGACAAAGACGCTTCGGGTGACGTTTCGCAGTTTGGTGCCTTGGCCACAGCTCTGGCTGCCACCATTGGAACAGGAAACATCATCGGAGTGGCCACTGCGGTAGCCATGGGTGGTCCTGGTGCCGTGTTTTGGTGTTGGCTGACAGGCGTATTTGGCATCGCCACTAAATATGCTGAAGGATTGTTGGCTATCAAGTATCGTGAGGTAACTTCAGATGGTCGTATGTTGGGAGGACCGATGTATGCACTTGAAAAAGGATTGGGCTGGAAATGGTTGGCAGTGCTTTTTGCCTTGTTCACAGCGTGTGCTTCATTTGGCATCGGTAACACCGTTCAAGCAAATGCCATTGCAACCATTGCGCAAAACACGTATGGCGTGTCGCCCGTTTGGGTTGGGCTTGTGGTTAGTGGCCTTGTGGGTGCTGTCATCCTCGGCGGTGTCAAGAGTATCGCCAAGGTGTGTGGCATGTTGGTGCCGTTCATGGCCCTGTTTTATGTTATAGGTTGTATCTACATCTTGTTTGTCAATGGACATTTTCTATGGCCTGCCATTAGGTTGATTGTAACATCGGCCTTTACCCCACAAGCAGCTGGAGGAGGCTTTGTTGGCTCATCTGTCATGCTGGCAGCACGCTATGGCATTGCGCGAGGTCTCTTTTCCAACGAGTCCGGTTTGGGGTCGGCACCCATTGTCGCAGCTGCGGCCCAAACTCGCAACCCTGTTAGGCAGGCCCTGGTATCAAGTACGGGCACGTTTTGGGACACGGTTGTGATATGTGCCCTCACGGGGTTGGTCGTCGTGAGTAGCATCTTGGCTTATCCTGACATCTCATACTCGGATGGTGCAGTCTTGACGAAGATGGCCTTTGGAAAGATACCCTATGTGGGAACTCCGTTGCTGAGCTTTGGATTGCTCACGTTTGCATTCAGCACCATCTTGGGATGGAGCTACTACGGAGAACGCGCTGTGGAATACCTGAAAGGAAAGCGGTGGATGAAGATTTATCGTGTGCTATATATTGTGGCCGTGTTTGTTGGTAGTGTCGTTAGCCTGGATGTGGTATGGAACATTTCTGATTGCATGAATGCATTGATGGCCATTCCTAATCTCGTCTCACTATTGTTTTTGAGTGGCATCTTGGTGCACGAAACGCGTAAGTATCTGTGGCGTAATCGCCTGGATCGTGAGATGTGATGAGCGCGAACAGTTCAGCAACCCCAACACTGTCATAATTTTTTGCCAAAAAGTTTGTTCGCAATTTCTATTGAACTAGCGCGCGAAAACAGCATTTTTGCCCCGTCCCGGGAGCGTTTACAGTCCGCCGCCTCAAAGAATGTGCCTAATCGTCTTGCGATAGATGCCTAATCATGACATGATATGTGCCTTATCGCATCATGATTAGGCACATATCATGTCATGATTAGGCACCTATCGTTATGAAAAGTATTTACGTTTGGAGGTATTAAAACCTCTTATTTTATCCAAATTGCTCATTATCAAGAAGTTACGAAAATTGTTCTGTTTTTGCGTATTTCCGCCCAAATATTTTCTCGTGGGAAATAATGCATGTTTTTATCTATAGTTTGTCCTCTTCTTTTACACAATTATACGCTTTCACATGCCCTTTGCCCATCACCTTGGGACATTCCAAGGGTTTTGTCGGGCGGCCTACGTCTATTAATTCGAAAAGTAAGAATGCGATCCCCACCAAACTATAAGGCCTTTTGGAAAGACATGGCCTATCTTCCAACGTTTATTCGTCAGCTGTCTTGGCACGATTGACAGGGGGGCTTCCTTCACATAAGTAAAACCGCAAGTCCTCTAGCCATTTTTTTCTCGCCCATCTCGGTCTATATCCCATAAAATTGTTATCTTTGCAACAAAATTGCGACGTGAAGTCGTACAAGTAATTGTTCTTTGAAACTAAAGAACCTCTTATTCCGTTAA
>CAVKQP010000214.1:0-3552 GCA_963658165.1 Clostridium sp. CAG:302
TTGTTGATAAGCTCCATGATAAGCACGGTCTTACCCACACCGGCACCACCGAACAGACCAATCTTTCCACCTTTCATGTAAGGCTCAAGCAGGTCGATCACCTTGATACCCGTAGCAAGCATTTCCTTGTGGGTAGACAACTCCTCAAACTTAGGAGCCTCTCTATGGATAGGATAAGCGCCTTCCATGTCGAGTGTTTTCATGCCGTCGATAGGCTGTCCGATGACGTTCATCATACGGCCCTTGATTTGCTCGCCGGCAGGCATTGTGATAGAACTTCCCGTTGACGTCACTTCCAAATCACGCTGCAAGCCATCGGTGTTGTCCATAGCCACACAGCGCACCGTGTCCTCACCGATGTGCTGCTGCACCTCGATGATGAGTTCGCGTCCGTCGGGACGAGTAATCTTCAATGCCTCATGTATTTTTGGCAGCACCTTCTCTGCATCCTGACCTGTTGTATCGAAGTAAACATCGATTACAGGACCGATAATCTGTGAGATGCGTCCTTTAATTTGTGACATAAGCTATAAGATTTATGTTTGGTTTAACTTATTTCTTTAATTGACTTTAATTTCACTGAGCAAAAGTACATATTATATTATTATAGTGCAAATTGTATTGCCTTAATATTTTTCAATATCCTAATATGGACATATTTTTATACATATTGCTCCAATTAGATGCTCAATTCATCCAACACGGTGATGAGTTTCTTGTCGAATGGTTTATCCGAACGGATAGCTTCGCTCAGAGGTACATAGACGATTTCGTTGTTGCGAATGCCTATCATCACGTTGCGCTGTCCTTGCATGATGGCTTCAATGGCGCCTACACCAGTGCGTGATGCCAAGATGCGGTCGTGAGCTGTGGGGCGTCCGCCGCGCTGCAAATGTCCAAGGATGGACACGCGCACATCGTAGTCGGGGAACTCCTTGCGCACACGGTCTGCATAGTAAAGCGCACCACATTTCGGACTTTCCGACACAATGACGATACAACTCTTCTTCGACTTACGGATGCCGCGCTCCATGAAGCGAGCCAACTGGTCTACGTCCGTACTGTCTTCTGGGATAATGGCTGCTTCTGCTCCCGATGCAATGGCACTATTCTGTGCCAAGAAACCAGCGTCGCGTCCCATCACCTCGATGAAGAAGATGCGCTCGTGACTCTGCGCCGTGTCGCGAATGCGGTCCACACATTCCACGATGGTGTTCATAGTGGTGTCATAACCGATGGTTGAGTCGGTACCGTAGAGGTCGTTGTCGATGGTGCCTGGCAATCCGATGCAGCACACATCATATTTCATGGCGAAGTTCATCGCACCTGTCAGTGAGCCGTTTCCTCCAATTACCACCAATGCGTCGATGCCTTCCTTTTGCAGGTTTGCATAGGCGCGATCCTGTCCCTCAGGTGTCATAAATTCCTTCGAACGTGCCGTCTTTAGAATCGTACCACCCGACATAATGATGCCGCTCACGTTCTCAGTGGTAAAGGGTTTTATTTCATCATTAATCAGACCATCATAGCCTCTATAGATTCCTTTTACATTAAATCCGTTGCAAATGCCTGCGCGGGTTACCGCACGTATGGCTGCATTCATTCCGGGAGCGTCGCCTCCAGATGTCAATACCCCAATTGTCTTAATCTTTGCCATAACTTTGAAGCTTATTAATACCTATATTTATATAACTACACTTTTAAATGTTTGCCGTAATCCAAAGCGCTGCCAATCCAGCCAATCCGCCAGCCATAGCATGCCAACCTACGTGGCGCATATACCACGACAGTTTCATGCGCTCCATCTTGATCAGCGCCAAACCGCTCACCGATCCGACTAGCAGCACATTGCCGCCGATGGCAGAGCAGTAGGCTATCACTTTCCAATAGATGCCGTTCTGCACGAACTGCTGCATATAGTCGCCCATATAGCGTGTCATTTCCACTACGGGATATATAGACACAAAGCTGAGAGCGGTAGCGAAATTGTCGAGTACCGAACTGACCACACCTGCCATGGCTCCCATGATCCACACATTGTGAATATGTTGTTCTGCAAAAGCCGCTACATCGTGCATCGCACCCGATTCACAGAAGACACCCAATGCAAGCATCATGCCCATCACGAAGAGCATCATCTGAATCACGCCATATTGCAACACACGGGGCACCCGGCGCTGTATCATCTGCTCGGTATTCATCAATTTTCGGTTGAATATCTCGTTGACCACCCACAACACCGACAACACGCAGAGTGCGCCGAGGAATGGACTGAGTTTCGTGATATTGTGGAAGGTGGGAATAAACCACAAACCACCAATGCCTACTATGAGCATCAACAACCGTTGCCATGCATTGAGTCTTGTGTCGTCACCCCGATAGGGCATCACGATCCATTCGGTCTCCACCTGCTCTGGCAAGGCTCTACCAATAAGCCATGTGGGCACCACCCAAGCCAACAAACAAGGAATGAGGAGCGACAACGAGAAATTGGTTGCCGTGACGGCTCCCATATTCCAAAGCAACAGTCCTGTCGGGTCACCAATCACGGTGAGTGCACCGCCGCAGTTAGCAGCCAAGAGCACCGCACTGCCATAATACAAGCGTTGCCTATGGTTAGGCACAATAGTATGCATGATGGTGAGCATCATCACAGTCGTAGTCAAGTTATCGAGGTTGGCTGACAAGACGAAGGTCACTACTGCCAACGTCCACAACAACTTGCGACTGTTCCGTGTGCGCATCAACTGTGTGATAAAATCAAAGCATCCGTTGTTGTTGAGTATTTCTACGATGGTCATCGTACCCAATAGGAACAATACAATTTCGGCAGCCTTGCCCACATAGGCAAGAAAAACGTTTTGTGCGATAAATTGCTTCACATTGGAACTATTGGGCTCCGCGCCGTTCAAGAAAACAAAATACTCCGAACTGTGCATGTCCATCACAAAATCCGTACCATAACAGATGTATAGCACCCAACCAACTGTGCCTGCAAACATCGCCACTGCGGCCTTGTTCACATTGGTTATGCTTTCAGAGGCTATCAGAAGATAAGCCAGCAGCAATATGGCTACTATTATCAATGTCATGTACTTACGAATTATCCACCGCAAAAGTACGAATTTATTCGGACACCCAAAACTTTGACCGAGTTTTTTTAGTCACGTTTAACACGAATTTAATAGTCTGACGTATTATTTTCTTTCGAATAATTTGACTAAAGAGCCGCAAATATTTGTTTTATTACGCAAAATGTAAAGTGTAGTTAGCAGACTCGCCACTACAAGTGCGCCACCTACAACCCAATATGCAACACCAGAGAGTTGTGTACAAGCGATGGTTGCTGCACCAAGAATAAGTTCTACAAATAGGTATTTCAGCACCTGACGGGAGATTTGAAAGCCATAGCGCGCATGCATATAGAAGGTCAGCACCAAGAAGTCGATGACCGACATGACCAACAAAGCCACACCCGTACCTGTCAGTCCGCGCCAAGCAAACCCAGTAGTCACCAGAATGACCATCAACACAGCATAGCCTCCTTCCATC
>CAVKQP010000215.1:0-3536 GCA_963658165.1 Clostridium sp. CAG:302
AGGAAAGACTGAAGAAGACACTCGACATCCCCGTGATGCACGACGACCAGCACGGAACAGCAATCATCTCAGCAGCCGGACTGAAGAACGCACTCGAGGTGGCTGGCAAGAACATCGAGGATGTGAAAATCGTAGTCAATGGTGCTGGCGCTGCTGCCATCTCCTGCACGAAGCTCTATGTGGCATTGGGCGCAAAGGTAGAGAACATCGTGATGCTCGACTCCAAAGGAGTAATCACTTCCGACCGCCAAAACCTTACACCACAAAAGAAGCTCTTCGCTACCGACCGACGCGACGTGCACACACTCGAAGAAGCCATCAAGGGTGCCGATGTGTTCGTGGGACTTTCGAAAGGCAATGTGCTCTCGCAAGATATGATTCGCTCTATGGCCAATAGTCCTATCGTATTCGCACTCGCCAACCCCGTGCCAGAGATTTCATATGAAGACGCCATGGCAAGTCGCCCCGACGTACTGATGTCTACGGGCCGTAGCGACTACCCCAACCAGATTAACAATGTGATTGGTTTCCCCTACATCTTCCGCGGTGCTCTTGACGTTCATGCGCGCGCCATCAACGAAGAGATGAAGATGGCTGCTGTACACGCTATCGCTGAGTTGGCCAAGCAACCCGTGCCCGATGTGGTCAATGATGTTTACCACGTGAGCGACCTCTCATTCGGACCTAAATACTTCATTCCGAAACCCGTTGACCCTCGACTCATCACTGAAGTGTCGGCAGCCGTGGCAAAAGCCGCCATCGAAAGTGGTGTGGCACGCCGCGAAATTACAGACTGGGATGCCTACAAGAAGAACCTGCGCCAATTGCTTGGACAGGAAACGAAACTCACACGAAAGTTGCACGACACAGCTCGTCTGCACCCACAGCGTGTGGTCTTTGCAGAAGGTGGACATCCCACGATGATGAAAGCTGCCGTACAAGCCAAGACTGAAGGCATCTGCACACCTATCTTGCTCGGTAATCCCGATAGGCTGAAAAGATTGGCACAAAGGTTAAAACTGAACCTCGATGGAATCGAACTCGTAGATATGCGTGCAGACCAGGAACAAGGTCGCCGTGCCACATACGCCAAACACCTCGCCAAGAAATGCTTCCGCATGGGCTATACCTTTGAAGAGGCATACGACAAGATGTATGAACGCAACTACTTTGGTATGATGATGGTGGAATTCGGTGATGCTGATGCATTTATCACTGGTTTGTACACCAAATACTCTAACACCATCAAGGTGGCAAAAGAAGTTATCGGCATCCAGCCTTCCTATAACCACTTCGCTACCATGCACATTCTCAACACGAGCAAGGGCACCTATTACATTGCCGACACACTTATCAATCGTCATCCCGACGAAAACGTGTTGGTCGACATTGCCCGCCTGAGTGCACGAACCGTGGAGTTCTTCAACGATAAGCCCGTCATCTCGATGATTAGCTACTCTAACTTCGGCACTGACGAGAAGGGAAGTCCCGTGGCTGTGCACAACGCTGTGGAAGAAATGCAACGCCGCTATCCAGACCTTGCCATTGATGGTGAGATGCAAGTAAACTTTGCTCTCAATAAGAATCTGCGCGATGACAAGTTCCCATTCACTCGACTGAAAGGTCTTGACGTGAACACACTCGTATTCCCCAACATGAGCAGTGCCAATGGTAGCTACAAATTGCTGCAAGCCCTGGATCCCGATGCAGAGATCATCGGCCCCATCCAGATGGGATTGAACAAGCCTATCCACTTCACAGACTTCGAAAGCTCAGTGAGCGATGTGGTCAACATCACAGCCGTAGCCGTCATCGATGCCTATGTAGAGAAGATCAAAAACGAACAGAAATAATTAAACACAACTGAGAGGAGTCCTTATGCCCCAATAGGGCGCAGGGACTCCTCTGCATTTTTATACAAAACAACCATTCAACATGAATCATTTGTTATCCCTAACCTTGTTAGCCATGCTGTCGGTACCAGCAATGGGACAGAAGACCTTTACGGTCAATGTGAAAAACCCTGCTGCAGCTAAAGAATCGGCACCAGTAGTCGTATCACTGAAAGACTGCGGATTTGCCGTGAAGTCTGCTTTGGTGAAAAATGGCGATGAAGAAGTAGCTTGCCAACTTGACGACCTTGACAAAGATGGCACAAACGATGAACTTTGCTTCGTCACCCCTATCGGCAAGAAAGAACAAAAAAATTTCACCGTCACCCTCTACCCCACTGGCAAGCCGCGCCAATACACACCACACGTGTTCAACGAAATGCTCTTGCCCAACAAAAAGATAAAAGACAAGAACAAGCAAGACATCTATATTTCTTGCCTCACCTATGATCATGGAGGACCTTCTTATAGCGTACAGCACCACCATGGTGTAGCATTTGAAAGTGAACTCACGTGTTTCCGCATCTATTTCGATGCACGACAAAGCATCGACCTCTACGGCAAGCGTCACAAGCAACTCGAACTGAAAGAGACACAATTCTATCCGAGCAAGGAACAATTGGCTGCAGGCTATGGCGATGACGTGCTTTGGGCTGGTAACACCTTTGCCCTCGGCGCCTTCCGCGGATGGGACGGAAAACAACAGCAGCCTCTCGAAAAGGTGGAACATCGCACACAGCGCATCATCTCTAATGGTCCCGTGCGTTCTGTTGTAGAAGTCATCGATGAACAATGGGAAGCAGAGGCTGGAAAAGAACCCATTGATGTAAAACTGCGCTACACCATTTGGGCTGGCCATCGAGATGTAGATGTAGACGCTTTCTTCCGTCAAAACGTGAACGGATATAAGTTCTCTACCGGCGTCATCCGCGTAAAAGGTTCCACCGAATACAATGACCACAAGGGACTGCGTGGATGCTGGGGAAGCGATTGGGCTGTTGCAGAGAAAGACTCCGCAGGTCACCAGCGCGAAACTGTGGGACTAGGCATCTATGTTCCACAACAATACATGTTGGAGGAAGTTCCAACCACTGCCGACGAGTTGCCATTCGTCATCGGCACTTCTGGCAATCACCTGCGTTACCACATCACTTTCTGCAGTGACAAAGAAGACTTCGGCTATCACAATGCCAAAGACTGGTTCGAGTGTATGAAGAACTGGCGCAAGGAGATTGACACTCCCGTCGAAGTGAGCATCAAATAAAAAGACATAAAATTTCTATTTCAACTTCTCGTGACATGATATACAAGTATCTATGCCACGGGAAGTTAAATATCTGAAGAAATGTACAAATAACTCTGTAAATGTTTGGTAGAACGGAATATTATGCGTAAATTTGCAGAGTTATCCTGAAAACAATCTTTTTACCTTAAGAGACTAATACCTTATTGAAGATTTGAAGCGGTAGCCTGTGAAGGTCGTCGCTTTTTTTTTGCCCCATAGAGAGATTCATTTCCCTCAGTATCATACAAAAGCAGAACAGGCGAATTCCTTCATGGAATCCACCTGTTCTGCTTTTTATGTGAGTGTCGGGGTGACAGGACTCGAACCTGCGACAGCCTGGTCCCAAACCAGGAACGCTA
>CAVKQP010000216.1:0-3517 GCA_963658165.1 Clostridium sp. CAG:302
GGCTACTCCTATCGGCGCCATCGCACAGTTTGCCGCTCGCGGTAAGCGCGTTCGCAAGAAGGATCTCGGTATGATTGCTACAACCTATGGTTACGTATACGTAGCTCAGGTGGCAATGGGTGCCGACAATGCACAGTGCTTGAAGGCTATCCGCGAGGCTGAGGCTTATCCTGGTCCATCACTCGTTATCGCTTACGCTCCATGTATCAACCACGGTCTGAAGATCAAGGGCGGTATGGGTCGTAGCCAGGCTGAGGAAGCTCGTGCCGTAGCTTGCGGTTACTGGCACTTGTGGCGCTACAACCCAGAGTTGGCTAAGGAAGGCAAGAACCCATTCTCACTCGACTCTAAGGAGCCAGACTGGAGTTTGTTCCAGGATTACCTCATGCACGAGGTTCGCTTCATGTCGGTGAAGAAGGCTTATCCTAACGAAGCTGACGAACTCTTCGCTGCTACTGAAAAGATGGCTAAGCTCCGCTACGAGAGCTACATCCGCAAGAGCAAGGAAGACTGGAGCGACGCTACTGAAGCATAATCAGACATTTAGCAACACTAAATAAATCTACAAGGGAGACTCTCTTCACCGAGGGTCTCCCTTTTTATGTCTATCTCCATTGGGTGTCACACCTTTTCTATGTATATGTATGTGCAGAGAATGGTGCGGCAATAGTGCCCCTATGCCTTACCTATAGTTCGGTTTTTTGTCGTGACAGGCTCATAATTCGGGATTTTTACCTAATTTTGCATCAACAATACTCAAAACATGCGTAACCGAAACACCAGAATATTCCACACGTGTATTGCGACGTGCATCATCATGGTGCTCACCGCATGCTCTTCTGCCAAGTTCATTCCCGAGAAAGAATATCTGCTCGACAAGGTTGAAATCCATTCAGACGACAAGAATTTCAACGCCCGCCAATTCGAAGTACTCATCCGCCAGCGTGCCAACTCACGTTGGTTCAGCTTGTTCAAGATACCTATGGGCACCTATACGCTCGCAGGCAAGGATTCGACGAAGTGGATAAACCGCACCTTGAAACGCATCGGCGAGAAACCCGTAGTCTATGACACCATCCAAGCACGCTTGTCGTGCAACGACTTACTGCAAGCCATGCAAAACATGGGCTACATGCAGTCGTCCGTAAGCATCGACACTCGGGTGAGAGGCCGAAAACTCACAGCCATCTATACCCTCCATCCACGCAAGCCCTATCACGTGAAAAGCATCCACTACGACATTGCAGATAGCCTCATCTCCACCTTCATTGATAGTAGCTATGTGAGCAAGAGCCCTCTGAAAGAAGGCATGCAATTTTCGGTCAACGACCTTGACAACGAGCGCAAACGCATCACTGCCACCCTACTCGACCACGGATTCTATCACTTCAACAAAGACTTCATCACCTATTCTGCCGACTCAGTGGCTGGCAGCAAGGATGTAGACTTGACTCTCCACTTGCACAAATACCGCGCCAACAACGATGATTCGTTGCACGCACACCCCCAATATCGCATTCGCAATGTGAAATTCATCGATAGCAACACCAACGGCAAGTTGCCGCTCCGGCAGAGCGTGCTCGACAACAATTGTCGCATAGAAGCAGGACGACTCTTTAGCGCCACCGATCTGCAACAGTCATACAACAAGCTGGGACAGTTGTCAGCGGTGAGATACACGAACATTCAATTTCACGAAATCGACGACCACACGCTCGACTGCGATGTGCACGTGGGCACGAACAAGCCCAACTCCATCAGTTTCAAACCTGAAGGAACCAATACTGCCGGCGACTTAGGAGCCGCAGCCACCCTAACCTACCAAAACCGCAATCTGCTGAGAGGTTCAGAGTTGTTCAGCATAGAGTTGCGCGCAGCCTTTGAAGCCATCACTGGGCTTGAAGGTTATCAAAACCAAGACTATGAGGAGTATGGCATCAAGGCGAGTCTTGCCTTCCCTAAGTTTGTCGCTCCGTTCTTATCACGTAGCTTCAAGCGCAACAGCAACGGATCGTCAGAGTTGTCGGTAGCCTACAATCTGCAAAACCGTCCCGAGTTCCACCGCCGCGTATTCTCCACGGCATGGCGCTACAAATGGAGCGATCCGCACCACCATTCCAACTACAAATTCGACCTGCTCGACCTCAACTATGTCTATATGCCGTGGATTTCTGCCACGTTCAAGAAAGACTATCTCGACGATGCGAACAACCGCAATGCCATCTTGCGCTATAACTACGAGAACTTGTTTATCATGAAGATAGGTTTCGGCGTGACCTACAACAACGGCACACAAGCCTTGAAAGCCAACGTAGAAACGGCAGGCAACTTGCTCAACAGCCTTTCACACACCTTCATGTTCAAGCGCAACGATGCCGGTCAGCACACATTGTTCAACATCGCTTATGCCCAATATGTGAAAGCCGACGTAGACTACACACGCCTTGTCAAGTTTGACGACCGCAACTCGCTGGCCCTACACGCAGGGTTCGGCATTGCCTATCCCTACGGCAATAGCACCGTGCTCCCCTTCGAGAAGCGCTATTTCTCTGGAGGAGCCAACTCGGTGAGAGGATGGAGTGTGAGAGAATTGGGACCGGGCAAGTTTCGTGGCACCGACGGACGCATCGACTTCATCAACCAAACGGGTGACATGAAGCTCGACTTGAATATGGAACTGCGCACCAAACTATTTTGGAAACTCAATGGAGCCTTCTTTGTAGATGCCGGCAACATATGGACACTGCGAGAGTATGCCGACCAACCAGGCGGTCAGTTTAAAATTGACGAATTCTACAAACAGATTGCCGCAGCCTACGGACTGGGGCTCCGACTAAACTTCGACTATTTCATTGTGCGCTTCGACATGGGCATGAAAGCCGTCAACCCAGCCTACGAGACCTCGCGCGAGCACTTCCCCATCGTTCATCCCGACTTGGGACGCGACTTCTCATTCCACTTCGCCGTCGGTCTGCCCTTCTAAAAAAACTAACGAAACAATTACTTCACACGAGGCAAAGCCGTGAGATGCACACGCCACTTATCACGATAGACAAAAGGAATCTCGACTAAACCCGATGGAAGCAAATGTGCACCATGCCCTAAGGTGTCGGCAATGAGCACGTTGAACAAACGAAAACGCACCACAGCCGTAGAATCAGAGGTATAGTTCACATCGTCTATCTCACACGTAGCACCACTCTCCATCGCCCGAAGCGAATCTACATCTTCTTGATGCACATTGCTAGCGGCAAACTGAAGCCACGGCAACGATTCTTCTGTGCAATAAGTCACCGCCTCGGCATAGCGCCAGTTAAAATAGTTGACGGCAAAAGAATCCCCATCTGCCTCCAACTGGTCTGCATCGCCATCGTGCATCAAGCCACAAGAACTCCACAAGAAGACCCCTACCACAAGCAAAAGTCCCGTCATTAGCACACCATGACATCTAAAAACATTCATCACTCAAGAATTATTAATTCGCCACAAAGATAGGGAAAAATTTGTACATCACTGC
>CAVKQP010000217.1:0-3504 GCA_963658165.1 Clostridium sp. CAG:302
GTGTGATGCTCGGTATCGCCCTCGGAACCATGCCAATCAACATCCCCGGAATGAGTGCCCCCGTGCGACTGGGGTTGGCAGGCGGTCCTATCATCATGGGCATTCTGGTGGGCGCACTCGGTCCGCGCACCCATTTCATCTCCTATACCACCCGCAGCGCGTCCCTTATGTTGCGACGGTTAGGCCTTGCCCTCTATCTTGCCTGCCTCGGTTTGGCTTCTGGTGGACAGTTCTTCGACACCGTGGTACGCCCCGAAGGACTACTTTGGGTGGGACTCGGTTTTATTCTGACGGTAGTGCCAGTGGTGGTGGTAGGCACGATAGCACTGAAGACCAAGAAGTATGACTTCGGCACCATCTGCGGCATTCTCTGCGGATCGATGGCGAACCCCATGGCGCTTGGCTATGCTAACGATGCGGTGAAGAGCGACCACGCCTCGGTGAGTTATGCTTCGGTCTATCCCCTCGGCATGTTTATCAGAGTGGTTATCGCCCAGATACTCATCATGTGTTTCGCCTAATCAGTTAAATAACCTAAAACCCGTGCAAGCATTGCCACGGGTTTTCATTTTGTCTATAGCTAACACAAAAATAGCAAGACAAAATGAAAAGAAGAAATATCCTATTCCTCACACTCGCCCTCATGGCGACCTCCATCTTCACCGCTTGTGATGATGACAATGACAACAACCATGTGATTTGTCCCGGAGCGCCCCAATACAATGCATTGGTGACCGTGAAGCCCAACACAGACAACACTTCGGTCTATCTGCAGTTGGACGACAACACCACGGTATTCCCCTTGAACTTGGGCAAATCTCCCTTTGGCACGAAGGAAGTGCGCGCACTGGCATCTCTCCAAACTAGCAACGAAAAGACGCAAGGTTACGACCAATCTGCCAACGTGATGCGCCTTGACAGCATCCGCACCAAGGATCTCGCCGCCAACCTCGACAACGCCAATAGTACGACCTATGGCACCGACCCTGTGGAAATAGTCAAAGACTGGGTGACCATTGCCGAAGATGGCTATCTGACCCTGCGCTTCCGCACCAACTGGGGCGGCCAGAAGACCCACTTCATCAACTTGGTAGCCACCAATGCCGACAACCCCTACGAACTGACACTCTATCACAATGCCAACGGAGACACGCCCAACTATGCTGCCGACGGGCTGGTGGCGTTCCGCATCACCAGTCTGCCCGACACCGAAGGAAAGACAGTAGACCTGACGCTGAAATGGAATTCGTTTAGCGGTGAGAAGACCACCACCTTCAAATACTGCTCGCGCAAGGCTACGGGTACGCTCAACATCAGCACACATAACCCGTCCTCTCTGGTTGCCGCCGACAAGGCTGGTAGCTTAACCTCATCGACATTCGACTAAAAAAATCTCTGTAGATTCTTTATATTTATATTGCATTTAAGACAGTGCTCCACGGGATGTGAATCTCGTGGAGTTTTTTTGTTCCTCACAATCATTCCATAAAACGTGATAGTCCTTTTCCTTGGATATTTGATAAAAAAGCGTACCTTTGCCGATAAATAGCAAATACATAAGACAAGTCATGAAGATAAAACTATCCAAGCTATCGTTCACAGGACAGATATTCCTGTCGCTCATCCTTGCCATCATCGTAGGTTGCCTGATGCAAGGCATACCTGAGATTGCCAACGACTACATCAAACCATTCGGTGTCATCTTCCTCAACCTGCTTAAATTCATCGTGGTGCCACTGGTGATGCTCTCCATCATCTCGGGCATCATCTCGATGGAAGACATTTCAAAGGTGGGCAAGCTCGGCATACGGGCACTCATCTACTTCTCTCTCACCACCATCGCCGCCGTGTCGCTGAGCCTCGTGGTGTCTACCTTACTCAAAGGCTACTTCCCACTCATCAAGTTGCCCGCTCCCGAGAAGGCTATCGAAGTGCATAGTTTCACTTTCATGGATCAGATTGTGAATATGTTCCCGAGCAATGCCGTGTTGCCCTTTAGTGATGCCAACATGATGCAAGTCATCGTCATCACTCTGTTCTTAGGATTTGCCATCGTCCACGTGGGTGAGAAAGCGAAGCCTGCCAAAGAGATACTCCTCAGTTTCAACGAAATTGTACAGAAGATATTGGGCTACATACTGAACCTTGCCCCCATCGGCGTGTTCTGTATGCTCACCCCTGTGGTGGCTACCAATGGTCCGCAAGTGGTGGGTTCCTACGCTAGCCTCATCGGCGCCGACTACCTCTGCTTCTTAGCTCATGCCCTCATCATCTACTTCCCCTGCGTATATTTCCTTGGGCGCATGAGCCCCTTCCACTTCTTCCGCGAGATGACTCCCGCCATGATGTTTGCCTTCTCCAGTGCATCGAGTGTAGCAACCATCCCCTACAACGTGGAGTGTACACGACGGATGGGTGTGAGAAAAGAGATTAGCGAGTTCGTATTGCCCCTTGGAGCGACCATCAATATGGACGGCACCGCCATCTACTTGGGTGTGACGAGCGTGTTCATCGCCACTTGCTGCGGCATGGACCTCACGATGCAGCAATACATAGCCATCACCTTGTCTGCCACCATCGCCTCCATCGGTGTGCCGGGTGTGCCGGGTGGAGCCCTTGCCTTGATGGCGATGGTATTCGCCTCAGCAGGCATTCCCATCGAGGGAGTGGCAGTAGCTGCTGGCGTAGATCGTCTTGTAGACATGGGACGCACCACGATGTCGATCACGGGAGATGCCTCCTGCGCCGTCGTGATGCAGCGATTCTGCAAGGGAATATTCAAGGATTAAGTCGAAAGGAATAGAATTAGGTATAGACTTCCACATGACAGGCACACTCCACATAGCCATTGTCGGGGGCGGTGCTGCCGGTTTTTTCGCCGCCATTACCGCCAAACGTCAGAACCCGAATGCCATGGTGACCATCTTCGAAAAACTCTCGAAGGTGCTTGCCAAGGTAGAAATTACGGGCGGCGGCAGGTGTAACCTGACCAACTCGTTTGCCGACATTGCCAACGAGAGCCAAGCCTACCCACGCGGTCATCAGTTGATGAAGCGGCTCTTCCGCCACTTCGACCACCGCGACGCCTACCAATGGTTTGAAGCCAATGGTGTGCCACTCGTCACCCAAGACGACCAATGTGTGTTTCCGCAGTCGCAAGACGCCATGAGTGTGGTCAACTGTCTGACACGCACCGCCCTCTCGCTAGGCATAAAAATTAAAACACGCCACACGCTGACACGCATAGAGCGACAGGAAGACGGCAGATTGCAACTCGTCTTCCACACAGGCGACACCACCTATGCCACCCTATTCGACCGCGTAGCCATCACCACGGGAGGTAGTCCGCGCCCCGAAGGATTGCGCCATCTTGCCAACTTGGGGCACGACATAGCACATCCCATCCCCTCGCTCTTCACCTTCAACATCGCCGACAAGAAGTTTCGGCAACTGATGGGCACGGTCGTAGACCCCGTCACGGTCTCGATGCCCACCACCAAATGG
>CAVKQP010000218.1:0-3479 GCA_963658165.1 Clostridium sp. CAG:302
TCTGCTTCCTGAGATTTGCGGATTCAGCATCCATAAACGACTCTGTGTCGAGATAATCGGCATCAACCAAGCAGGAATAGAGCATACGAGCCACATGGTGGAAATCATTCGGCTTGACTGCAAAGGGAGGCTTGTTCAATATTATTTTCTGTACATCTGTATCTATCTCCTGTGGGAGTTCCCCATTGGGGGTGCGTTTGAGTTCTTCGGTAATAGTTGACTCTATCTCATCTGAATCATGCAAGCCAGAGTGATGCGACAAAATTTGGTTTACAAAGAAATTGTCAAATGTCTTTCCGTATAGTTTTCTTGCAATCACGCTCCCGACATAAGCATGGTGATAATTACCCGTTACTTGGGTGTCAGGTGCATATCCGCTTTCTTTCTTGATATGTTGCTGAAAAGCTGTTGATTGTTTTCCTATATCATGTAGTGTTCCTAATACAGTCCCCCATGAATCCATACCAAATTCACCTGCAAAATGTGAGGCTCGCTTTGCAACTCCGATGGTGTGCTCGTAGTTCGGTTGGATTATCCAATGTCCATTCCATGGGTCTTTGTATAAATGGGAAATTATTTGTTTCATAAGTTTTATTTTCTGTGGTTCTAGCGGAATAGAAAGGATATGGCTCCCGTTTAGTCTTTTGCTGTGGCTGAACGCCAAGAGACAGCCGATGAGAGTTGTGTGGAGTCGCCCTAATGATGAACTCGTGCTTGCATAGATATTATGGAGGTTATTTGATATGATTTTTAGGTGTATTGTCATTGTCTTTTGGAGAAGACTAATATTGCAAAGTTATAAATAATCTTTGATTTTACAAACTTAACTATAAAAATGATACGTAAAACGCGGCATTATTTATAAAGCAATGGGTTTTGACAAGCATAAGGGACGCGGCGAGGGCGCCGCATCTACTACTCTTGCACAAATGCTACACAAAAGATATTTGATGGATAACTTTATATTTAGTTCTTTGCCCCAAAGAGCAGATAAACAAGATGTCAAGATGTTTCTAGTGCAGCCATTGACGCACGGTTGATAGTTTACGGATGTTTCAAGGCTTTGGACAACAGTTGCCAATGGTGTTGGCATCGATTGTTCAAATCGAGATCGTTGTTTTAGGATAATCGATAAAAGACTGTAAAACTTTGGCTTGTTCGTGGAATTTGCGTAATTTTGCTGCTCAATAATTAAACGCAAAAACAAATACGGAAATAATGAGAACATTAAGTGCAAATTGGTTTGAAACCAAAGTACGCTATCGTAAGATGATGGAAGATGGTCAGGAAAAAGAAGTGACGGAACAATATGTGGTTGACGCATTGAGTTTTTCTGAAGCAGAGGCATCTATCACGGAAGAAATATCGGCATATATCAGTGGTGAGTTTGTGATCAAGAGCATATCGCCCGCTTCTTATCATGAAATCTTTTTCAGCGATATGGATGCTGATGACAAGTGGTATAAGGCCAAACTCCAGTTTATCACCATCGACGAGAAGAGCTCCAAGGAAAAACGTAGCAATGTTTACTATTTGGTGCAGGCAGCTAGTTTTTCGGGTGCAGTGAAACATATCGAAGAGGCCATGGGCGGCGGAATGATTGACTATACAATCAATAGTGTGGCTGAAACTGCCATCATGGACGTGTTTGAACATGTGAAGTCGGCTGCAAAAAAACTGGAGAAAGACGACAAGCCTGAATATGAGCAGGCTGAAGAAGAGAAGAAATAATAGGACTCTAAATGAAGAATCATGGAAACAGACGTGGCTAAAAATCTTCGCGAGGTGCTCAACGACCTCCCGTCGGGCGTGCGCCTCGTGGCCATCAGCAAGTATCATCCCAACGAATATATCGAGGCTGCATATGCCGAAGGACAGCGTGTCTTCGGAGAAAGTCATGAGCAGGAATTGGCACGTAAGGTGGAGACTCTACCCAAAGATATTGAGTGGCACTTCATTGGTCATCTTCAGACCAATAAGGTGAAGTATATCGCACCGTATATTTCCATGATAGAAGCGGTAGACTCGTTTAAGCTGCTCAAAGAAATCAATAAGCATGCCGCTAAAAATGGACGTGTTATTGATGTGCTCCTTGAATTACACATAGCAGAGGAAGCCACGAAATATGGCTTTTCTATGGATGCGTGTAGGGAGATGCTGGAGGCAGGCGAATGGCGTAGTTTGGATCATGTGCGCATTTGTGGACTGATGATGATGGCAAGCCATGTGGACGATGAATCGCAGATACAGTGCGAGTTTAATGCGGCGGCGACTTTCTTTGATGAGATAAAAACTGCATATTTTGCCAATGAACCCTCCTTCTGCGAACGCAGTTGGGGTATGAGTCACGACTATAAGATTGCTGTGAAATGTCGTAGCACCATGGTTAGGGTGGGCACCTTCATATTCGGCCCAAGGGTCTATTGACATTGAAACAAGGGGAATTCTTGTGTGAAGCGCAGGAGTTCCCCCTTTATATTTTAATTCTATGATATTAATAGCAGATAGCGGTAGTACCAAGACCGATTGGTGTTTGGCAGAAGAAGGACACATCGTCAAGCGGATGGCGACACAAGGACTCAATCCTTTTCATCAGTCTATGGATGTGATTGCGCAGATTGTCAGTGAAGAGCTCCTTCCCCAACTCGATGATCAGGAAATGGTTAGCGTGTCCAACTTGTATTTCTATGGCAGTGGGTGCAGATTGGAGATGCTTCCACGAATGACTGATTTGTTTTTGCGTTTGTTTCCCGACACAAGAGTGGAATGTCAGGGCGACTTGATGGCGGCAGCACGGGCTGTATGTGGGCATGAAAGGGGCATTGCCTGTATCCTCGGTACGGGGTCCAATTCCTGTCTCTATGATGGTGAACATGTGACGGAGAATGTGCCGCCTTTAGGTTATATTCTTGGAGATGAAGGGAGTGGGGCAGTACTGGGTCGTTTGTTTCTCAATGCTTTGTATAAAGGGCGGCTTAGTGAACAGTTGAAGCATGATTTCGAACAGATCACCGGCCTATTCATGGCAGAAGTCATTGATAGAGTGTATCGTCAACCGCTTGCCAATCGCTTTTTGGCTTCCTTGTGTCCATTTATTGCTAAGAATCTTGACAATGAGGCACTTCATGCTTTGGTAGTTGACAATTTCCGTCAGTTTTTCCGCAACAATGTCTTGCGCTATCACCGTCCTGAACTGACCGTCGGAGCCATTGGTAGTGTGGCATATTTCTTCGAAAAGCCATTGCGAGAAGCAGCCTGTCTTGAAGACGTGAAGTTGGGAAGCATTGTCCGCAGTCCGATAGAAAACCTTGCACACTATCACTGCAAATAAACGCAATCAGATACTTGCTCTTTGTCAATAAAATTTTTCTATTTATATTTATAAGGTAAATTTATTCGACGTTAGCAATAAAATTATTAACTTTGCACCGCCTTTTATTGTAGGCGTAATTTATATTCAACATATATATGTATTCTAT
>CAVKQP010000219.1:0-3448 GCA_963658165.1 Clostridium sp. CAG:302
TAGTAGTCGACGCGCCCTCGCGTCGTACCTTTGCACCCAAAGGATGATTTGCTTATCAAGCCATTCACTCATGCGCTAAGGGGCAGGCGGGGGCGCCAGCCCTACTACGGCTACTATTCTTTGTTGCTCGGGATTTGCAATCCCGAGCATGCACCCTCGTTTCTTGCCCTTGTGTGGTGGGGATTACAAATCCCCTGGAGTATGCGGCTTCGGGATTGCAAATCCCGAAGAACTATCAAGCGAAGAACTATCAAGCGCTAAGGTAGTAGTCGACGCGCCCTCGCGTCGTACCCTTGCGCCCAGAGGATGATTTGCTTGTCACGCCATTCACTCGTGCGCTAAGGGGCAGGCGGGGGCGCCAGCCCTACTATTTGATCAGCACTTTCAGTGTCTTGCTGCCGCGCTTCACGATGTTCAGGCCGCGTTGCAATGTGGGGATGCGATGGCCTGTGGCGTCGTAGTATTCGGGGGCGACCGTGGTGTCTTCTGGGGTGTCGATGGCATGGATGCCTGTGGGTTCGTCTGCGTCGATGATGGTCAGCATGGCGGAGTTGGCATTGTTGCCTGTCTTGATATAGGCACGGTATGGGTTCACCTTCACGCCTTTCTCGGCGTAGTCCTTCACGTTGAAGAACATGTTCTTAGCTATAAAGTACCCCCCCGTCTGCAGGATTTCGCCCTCAAAGGTGCCTGCCAAACAAGTAGTCTCTGTGCTGCTCACGGGGCTCTTCACCACTGCAGCATCGGTTGCTTGAATGGTGATATCCTCCTGACTATCAGTCTTTTTGCACACCACTACAGGTGTGCCTGCTTCAATCGTGCCTTCCATCTTGCTCAAGGTGACACTCTCGTCGCCCACCTCTTTGAGATTGTAGAAATAGCAGTTGTTTCCCTCGGCTTCTGTGTTGATAGCGAAGGGCAGACAGAGTGTGCCCCACTTCGAAGTCATTGTGCGGGTGTAGGAGGCATTGCCAGCCTGACAAGTCTCGCCCTCGTTCAAGGCAAAGATCTTGTCGTCCTCTATCTTCAGATTCGCTATGGTCAGCGGACTGCCCGTGGCGCCGAGGATGTCTGTGCCGTTGGTGCCCACCTTCTTGGTTAACAAGCCCGTGGTGTAGTTGGCATAGGCGGAAGTAGCTTTGCCGTATTCAAATTCAATGGCGCCCTTTAATTTATTACAGCCAGTGAATATATAGTCGTCATCAGCCTGTGGAGTGAACTTATCGGAAACATATATCGTCTTTAGCGAACTACAACCCATGAAGATATGGGATATCGTTGCCGCCTGTGTATCGAATGAAGAGAGATCTAGAGAGGCAAGGGAATAACAACTCATAAACATACACTCAAAATCGGTAACTGCGGAAGTGTTGAACGAAGAGAGGTTTAACGAGGCGAGCTTCCAACAGTCCGAAAACATACCATACATATTGGTCACTTTTGCGGTGTTGAATTTTGAGACGTCAAGCGTGGTGAGTGAGGAGCAATACATGAACATTCCCCTCATTGAGGTCACTTCTTCCGTATTTAAGTTCTCCAAGCCCTCTACGTTTGTCAGTTCTTGCATCTGATAGAACCATAATTGCGTTGTCGTAGGACGAGCTTTACTGAAACTCTCGTCGAACACCACTTTGGTGA
Source organism: Clostridium sp. CAG:302 (assembly GCA_963658165.1). Classification (GTDB taxonomy): domain Bacteria; phylum Bacteroidota; class Bacteroidia; order Bacteroidales; family Bacteroidaceae; genus Prevotella. Next base: position 1,639 of record CAVKQP010000219.1, read on the forward strand.
CACTCAGTGCTTCATCTTCATCCTCATCATCTTCATCTTCATCCTCATCATCTCGTATCATCCATTGCGGACCTGCATATTCTTCGTCTGCCACTTCCAGGGTATAGTCGCCCTCCTGTCTGCCGTTGCCATAATAGAAGGTGAGTGTGCCTTCGTTGAGCCGCACGTAAGGACCTGTGTATAGCGTGAGGTAGCCGTCCTCCGTTTTGGCATAGTCCACCTCTTTCTTGTCAGCATCATAGGCAATGTCTCCCTTCAGGGAATGACAGTCAAGGAACATGTTTTCAGAATCCGTGACGCTGCTCGTGATGAAGTTGTTCGAAACATAGATGGTGGTGAGATTCTCGCAGGCTTGAAACATACAGCTCATGTTCTCCACTTTTTCGGTCTTTAAATTGAAGAGGTCGAGCGTGGTGAGCGACTTGCAGCGGTCAAACATGGAGCTCATATTCTCGACTGTGGCAGCGGGCATGGTGAACAGAATGAGGGTTTTCAGGTTCTCGCAACCAGAGAACATACATTTCATGTCCGTCGCACTTTTCGCCGATTGGCGTGACAGGTCGAGACTGGTGAGCGACTTGCAGTCCTGAAACATACATGACAAGTCGGTAACGTTGTCGAAGCTGAGGGTGTAGAGCGCTAGTTCGGTGAGCTTCCCGCAGCCAAAGAACATGTTGCTCATGTTCTCCACCTTTTCGGTGTTCAGCTTCCAAAAAATCAGTTCGGAGAGCGAGCTACATGCATAAAACATGTAGCTCATGTCTTCCACGTTTTCGGTGTTGAAACTGCTGCTTTCGTATTCGTTGAGCGTGAGCGTGGTGAGCGACGAGCATTGGCTGAACATGTAGCTCATGTCGGTCACCTGGTCGGTGTTAAACTCTGCCACATTGAGCTTGGTGAGCTTCTCGCAGCCTTCAAACATACAGCTCATGCTGGTCACTGCAGCGGTGTTGAACTTCGAGACGTCGAGCGTGGTGAGATTCTTGCATTGGCTGAACATGGAGCTCATGTCGTTAACCGCAGCGGTGTTAAACTTTGAAACGTCGAGCGTGGTGAGCGACGAGCAGCTTTGAAACATTGCGCACATGTTGGTCACTGCAGCAGTGTTGAAGCCTGTCACGTCGAGCGTGGTGAGCGACGAGCATTCGCCGAACATTTCGCTCATGAGGGTCACCGCAGCGGTGTTGAACTTCGAGACGTCGAGCGTGGTGAGCTTCTCGCAACCATAGAACATTTCGCACATGTCGGTCACTGCAGCGGTGTTGAAGCCTGTCACGTCGAGCGTGGTGAGCGACCTGCATTCGTTGAACATTTTGCTCATGTTCTCCACCTTTTCGGTGTTCAGGTTGGCGATGCCCTCTATGCTCTCAAGGTGATTCATATCCGAGAACCACTCGGCACAGGAGGTGGGCTGGAAAGCCTTGAAGCTCTCGTCGATGACCACCTTGGTGATGTTTTCGTGCTGTTCATGCCACGTGGGTTGTCGTGCATCGAGATATACTTCATAGTCGCCCGATTGCATGCCGCTGCCATAGTAGAAGGTCAGCGTGCCGTTGTCGAGCCGCGCATACGCCTTGTCGTCTGCCTGTGCAGCAGCAGGGGCAAACGCCCAGAGTATCGTCATCAGCGCCACCATCATCGCGGCGCGCCACATTTGCATTGTCTTTTTCATATTTTCTTTTTTTTGTTTTTGCTTTATTAATGTAGTAGTCGACGCGCCCTCGCGTCGTACCCCTTGCGCCCAAAGGCTGGATATGCTTTATGTTGCTCGGGATTTGCAATCCCGAGCATGGTAATGTCATGGGATTTG
>CAVKQP010000220.1:0-3433 GCA_963658165.1 Clostridium sp. CAG:302
TCTTTCCCCAGATAAGTCCAGAGTTGGTCTTGTCGCTAGTAACATGCACTGTAACCTGACCATTTGCTTGGTTACAGTAGCAGTCTACTGCGGTAGTGGCATCGTCTATGATTTCGCCCACAATGCCACCTACATAGTCATTGCCCCATATCGTAGACGGTCCCATCACATAACAACTTGAGATGACGGCACCCGAATTGAGTTCGCCCACGATTCCACCTATCTTGTATTCCATGGCTTGAATAACACCTTGGAACGAACAGTGGCTAACCGTAGCGCCTAAATCTGCCTTGCCGACAATGCCGCCTACACATTCTGGATCGCCGCTACCTGTACGCAACAGATTACCGCCCGTAACATGACAGTTGTCTACTACGGCTTGTCTAGCTATGCCCACCACAAAACCCAAGTAGTCGTTGTCAGTGGTGTTTAGGCTGGGGGCATTCAGCACAATGTTCTTGACTTCCGTACTTATCCCAGAGATGTAGCCAAAGAGTCCGGCATTCTTCCTATCAACTATGGTCAGACTGTCTATGGTATAGTTCTGCCCGTCGAACACACCTTGGTAATCTTCGTTATTTTCATTGCCTATTGGTGTGAAAGTTCCTGCGTGCGCCATGTTGATATTGTTCATCAACCGACCGTTAATCTTAGTGTCTCCACCATTAACCTTGTCGCGGAAAAGCATCAGCTGTTCGGGGGTGTATATCTCGTATGCTCCTTTGTAGAGGTTTATTCCGTCCAACAAATTCTCATATGCACAAATGGTGTCGCATCTTCCCACCTTGTTGGAAAACACCTCTACTTGACTGGCAACAGTACAGTTCTTGATTGATGCTGCGATAGTTCTAGATAATACTCCGCCAGCTATACCGCCGGCATAACTGCCCGCATATATTGCGGTTATGCTATCGCCGACCAACACGTTGCAACTGTCTACTTCTGACAACGACACCTCGCCAACAATACCACCTATATAGTCTTTTACCGAACGAACGATGCCCGTGAAAGAACAGTTTACTGCCTGGCTTTCTTCCTTCAGATAACCACACACGCCACCCACAATACCAGGATTTCCAGATGACTCTAACAGGGTAAAGTCGAGGTTGGCATTCTGCGTATGGCAGTTGCGGATAACCGAAGTCTTGGCTAATCCGCACACACCACCGAAGCAAACATATGCATTGGGCGCACTACTAGTAGACACAAAATCAACACCATTGACAATGGTATTCTCTATGGTGGCATTCTCCACATAGCCAAAGAGTCCGGCATCGTTTTGTACCTTTAAGACAAGCTCGTGGATGATGTGTCCATTGCCATCAAACTTGCCCCTGAAAGGCTTGTTTGATGTTCCGATAGGTTGCCAATATTCCTGTTTGAGCGACGAGAGATTAATGTCGCCATACAGTCGACCGCAAATCGTATCGTTGCCAGCGCTCACCTGTTGGGCAAACCATAGCAAATCGTTGGCGTCTGACAACATATAATATCTTCCATCGGAATCTTTCTGAGCATCTGCCAATACGCTAGAAGGAAAAACCACAAGAAGTAGTGCAAGAACTGAAATAAAATGTAACACCGTGCTTTTATACATAACGTGTAAAGCTATCTTATCTGACCGTTTTTTAGCAGCCATTGTCCACCTGAATTTCTGATAAAAGTCTTTAAGTTTGCAAAGTTACATAATCCATTCATTATAAGCGGTTAAAATGCGCATCTTTCTCATCCGTAAGCACGTTTTTAACATTCACTTACCTCTATATTCACGCTTTGTAGGGTGAGTGGAGCATATTCTATGCGAAAAAACATCAACTTCCATGCCCTAGTTACTCTATTTACATGTAGCTTTCTATTAAGTGTAAGAACAGAGAGATATAAATGTTCTCTGAAACTTTGCTGACTTTCCAATAAATTATCTATCTTTGTGACGCTTTTAAAGCGTTTCGAAGAAAACAGCGAAGAAAGAAATTAATAGCATCAAGAATAGTATAGGACAACGATCTCGAAATAAGATACTTGCTTAGTCAAAACCTAACCTCTGATACGGAAAACCATGAGGTGATATTCAAGGGGATTGAGCAAAGTTATTATGATGAGGGATATGAAAAGTGAACAAGTATTGTCTATACAGTTTTTCCAAGGAGGTAAGAAGATGAATCACATAAAAAACAAAATGAATACCATGAAGAATAGAATATTCATGACGTGCATAGGACTGATGCTCGGCTTTGGTTCCATGATGGCACAGGTGCTTACGGTCACAGGTAAGGTGAAGGGCGAGATGCCCATAGGCATGCGACTCTATGTCATGCCTGCAGAACGACTTTGGGATAATCCCGACTCTGTGACTTTTGCTAACGGCAAGTTGCAGGTGACCACCACGGTCTCTTCGTGCCAAGTGTATAAACTCGTGGGGGCTACCTCACAGCGACAGATTATCAAGCCCTTCGGTTTGAAAGTGAAAGACGGCAAAGCAACATTAGACATCACATTCACACCCGATAGTGATGTAGACATCGCTAACGCTGATACTGACACGAGGGCATTGACCTCCTTTAATGAACTTTATACCAACCGAGCTAAGCAGATATGGATGGAAGGCAAGAATTTGCAAGACGAAGCGCTACAGAAGTTAGTGTTGGGATATGTCCCTGCTGCCGACAGCATCTCAAAACGTTATTGTCCATCTGCTATGGTAAGCAAGTATCTGCAACTCTGGGCGGCATCGCTCACCTATGATAACATAGAGAATTTGAAGTTTATCACAGGAAAAGAGCCATCTACCATCAACATTCATGTGCAGACAGAATATGCAAAACTGCTTGCTACGATGGACTGCGACCTGTCGTCAGCCTTTGAATCTGCACCCCGCCTTGCCCTCGCAACCATTCCCAATGGCAGCATTGCCGAGCGCATCACGGCTCTAGAAGGCAACGTGAAGACCGCTGGGCTGAAGGTGCGTGCAGAAGATTTGATGCTAAGCAAGCACATTGCCTCTTTCAACTATGGCGACAACTATGAGCAGGGATTGAAGGAACTCACTGCGTTGACCAACCGCTTTCATCTTGATACGAAATATCTGAACGAGTTTAAAGTGCGCAAGTCATCCATCGGAGGCACGCCTTTCCCAGAAGGCATCAACCTCTACGACCTCAAAGGCAACAAGGTGGACTTCTCCAAATATCGTGGCAAGTATGTATATATAGATATGTGGGCATCATGGTGTGTGCCCTGCATCAAGGAGATTCCCTATCTGAAGACCTTGGAAAAGGAATTGCAAAACGACAACGTGTGCTTCCTCTCGCTTTCCATCGACACCAACGAGGCTGCATGGAAGAAGAAGGTGGCAGACCTTGGACTTGAGGGAGAACTGGTTGTCAACAAGGACAACAAGCTCTGCGAAGCTCTCAATGTCACAGGCATTCCATTC